>CALLPU010000069.1 GCA_938016235.1 uncultured Granulosicoccus sp.
TGCTGTGCAATGGCACCGTCACCCACAATGGCCGGTGTGAGGTGCTTGACCAGGCCTCTGATCGCGGTATCCAGCACCGGGGCAAGCAACAGGATGAACATGGTTGAATACTGCACACCCTGTGCGATCAGATACAGCAGATTCTGGGCGGCCAGCACTTCAACGAGTAACCAGCTGCTGATGATGACCACCATCGCATAGTAGGGATACGCTCTGGCTACTCTCTGCTCCATGGGCGTTGCGTCGTCATCCTTGCCGTTGATGATGTCGATCAGTGTGAAGCGTGACCGCCAGGCAATGAATGCAAAGTAGAAGTGAATAAGCAGGTTGAACCAGAAGCCGATTCTGGTGTGAATGTTTTCCGCACCGGGCACGGTTTTCAGATCCAGTATGGATAACGTGACACCAATCAGCAGCGCCACGGCAACCAGATGCCGATGCAGGAATTGCGCTGACTCATCGGTTGTGTGGATCAGTCTCAAATCGGCGCGTTTGGGGGCAAAGGCAAATTTCAGTATCACTGAAAACAGCCGAGGAATCAGAACGATATTCCACAACAGGTGATGCATGATGTAGTGCGCGTTCGGGTCAATTATTTGCCTGAGCACAATCTGGCTGATGATGATGAAAGCCAGCAGGCCAGACATGTCCAGCATGAATCGCAGGCCCAGCAGTTTCAGAACCTCACCCAGCGGCGGGTTTGTTGAAGACGGCGCGTCTACTGTAGCCCGCCATCTTGAGCACAGAAGCCGGACAATCATTTCAACCAGCAGACCGGCGGCGATCGCCACCATGAAACCACCGAGTAGTTTTATCAGCCCGTTGGGACCCACGCTCTCCCTGAACAGCCTGAAAATCTCGGCCTGGCCGGAAATCATGGTTGGAATACTCGCGATAGCCAGTTGCACGGCGATGGGGACATTTGTGGTCACCAGCGAGAAAAGCCCGACGCTATCCGATGCGTCCTGATCAGCCTGTTTGCTGGCAACCACATCCAGCTGTTGCAGCAGCAGTTCTCGCACTTCGTTATCGGAGAGTCTTGAGACCAGCGCTCTGACGGCTTCAGGGTTATCGATCAGCGTCAGATCGGTTTGCGCTTGTTCGGTTTCTGACGATTGCAGCGAGATCTGCTGCGCGTGCGCAAAATTGCTGAGACTCAGCAGCAATAGCAGTGGAATCAGCCAGTCAATTTGCCATCGTTGCTTCACGGGCTGCACGGTAGTGTTTCTCTCGCTCACGATAGTATTCTCATATCCGCCAAATCATGCCTGCGCCGGTTTGGATGCGCAACGAATGTTACAAACCGAGACAAAAGCACGGGCACACTGTTTCATCAGCGTTCCACGTATTCCTGGCTCATGGCAGTAGCTCCAGAAAAGCGGATGCGGCGCGAGACAAGGTGCGCCCCTTCAGGCACACGGACCCCAGTTGTCGCTGCATCTGGAGCGCTGTAACGGGAACGGACACAATGTCATCATCGATCATACTGTCTGGCAAGGCACTCCAGCCCAGTCCGACAGACACCATCATCTTGATGGTTTCCAGGTAGTTGGTCTCGAGTGTGGTTTCAATGGATACGTCAAACGGGCGTAGTGCGTCCAGCAATATGGTTCGGGTGACGGTCCCGCGTGCTGGCAGAACAGCGTTGTGCTGGCCAAGCCGTTCAGCCGGAAGCGGGGATTGGCTGCCGAGCTCTTCCACCAACGGGTGATCGCTGGCACACACAATACTCAAGGGATCTGGCCAGACGAGCCGTGTGATCAGCGATTCATCCAGAGAGTCCGGGAGCGTGACGACAGCTAGTTCGATGTGCCCACAGCCCACTTCAAAGCAGGCTTGCTCGGAATCCATGAACAACAGATCCAGTTCCACCTGGGGGTAGGCCTGACTGAACGCCTTGAGCACTGGCGGCAAGCGGTGAATACCCACATGGTGGCTGGTGGCCAGGCGCAGGTGTCCACCGACGTGGCTGGAGAGGGTCAGCACTTCTTCGCGACTTACCGCAATATCGGCGAGTATGCGCCGGGCACTGGTCAGAAATTTCTGCCCCGCTTCGGTGAGCTGGATGGATCGGCCAAGGCGATCGAAGAGCACGGCACCCAGATCGTCTTCCAGCGCGGCAATGCGTTTACTGATGGCTGGCTGGGTCATGAACAGCTGTTCAGCAGCTCGTGAGAATGATCCGGACTCGGCCACGGCGACAAACGCCTTGAGTGATGGGAAATCCATGATTCATTCCATCATGGAATGATATGAATAATCAATATGAATTTGAGTTATTTCATCAGTGCCGATAAAATTGGTACATCAGACGAGCTGGCGAGGGTTATGGCATGGCAGGCAAGACGTTATACGACAAGGTGTGGGATGCCCACGTTGTGCATCAACAGGAAGATGGCACGGTGCTGCTCTATATAGATAGGCACCTCGTTCATGAGGTGACTTCACCGCAGGCGTTTGAAGGATTGCAGCTGGCGGGTCGCAAACCCTGGCGCACCAGTTCCATGCTGGCTGTGGCCGACCACAATGTTCCAACTACCGACCGCGCCAATGGCATCGAGGATCCTGTGTCAAGGCTGCAAGTGGAAACGCTGGATTCCAATTGCGAAGCGTTTGGGGTGGTGGAATTCAAGATGAACGACTTGCGACAGGGCATCGTTCACGTCATTGGTCCTGAGCAGGGCGCTACCTTGCCGGGCATGACGGTTGTGTGTGGGGACTCTCACACTTCCACACACGGTGCATTCGGAGCACTGGCGTTTGGCATTGGCACGTCTGAAGTCGAACACGTCATGGCAACTCAAACCCTGTTGCAGAAAAAATCCCGCAACATGCTGATCAGCGTGGATGGAGAAGTAGGCCCCGGCGTCACGGCCAAGGATATTGTGCTGGCTATCATCGGCACCATCGGCACAGCCGGTGGCAACGGATACACGATTGAGTTCGGTGGTGATGCCATACGCGCCTTGTCTATGGAGGGTCGGATGAGTGTCTGCAATATGGCCATTGAAGCGGGCGCGCGAGCTGGCATGATCGCAGTTGATCACACTACCATTGACTACCTGAAAGGCCGCCCGTACGCACCGACTGGTGAAACCTGGGACGCCGCGGTGGCTGCCTGGCAGAACCTGAAAAGCGATGACGATGCCGAGTTCGATCACGTTGTGCGAGTAGATGCCGCAGCGATTGAGCCTCAGGTGTCCTGGGGCACGTCCCCCGAGATGGTCGTATCCATCAACGGCCATGTACCGAACCCTGCTGCGGATGAGCATGAAGCCAAGCGGGAAGGCTACACGCGAGCGTTGGAGTACATGGATCTGCAGCCCGATGTGCCCGTCACCGATATCAGGCTGGATCGCGTTTTCATCGGCTCCTGCACCAATTCCAGGATTGAAGACCTGCGCGCGGCCGCAGCAGTCATCAAGGATCGCAAGGTAGCAGACACCGTCAAACAAGCCATGGTGGTACCCGGTTCTGGTCTGGTCAAGCGGCAGGCTGAGGTGGAAGGTCTGGACAAGCTGTTCATCAATGCGGGTTTTGAATGGCGCGAACCGGGTTGCTCCATGTGCCTGGCCATGAACGCTGATCGACTGGAGTCGGGTGAGCGTTGTGCGTCCACGTCCAATCGAAATTTCGAAGGGCGTCAGGGGCAGGGTGGAAGAACGCACCTGGTCAGCCCTGCGATGGCCGCTGCGGCAGC
>CALLPU010000070.1 GCA_938016235.1 uncultured Granulosicoccus sp.
GTGGAACAGCAGGTGAAAGTGAATGAGGGAACGATTCAGATCTATACGATCAGCACACGGACTCAGTATCCTTCTACTTTCAGGGTGCAGCATCGTCAGTGCAGTGATGGCGTCAAGCGAACCCTGCCGCGGCCCATGCGCGATCACACCGAATGATCAGCATGCCACCAGCAATCTTATCATCGCAAAAATAAGTGGGTTCCATATCGTAACGCCTGAAGCTGACACGAGCCATACCAGGCACAACCAAAGTCAGCTCAACAAAACCAAAACCAAAACCGAAACCGAAACCGAAACCGAAACCGAAACCGAAACCGAAACAAAAATCAATAGAGCCAACAACACAACGAACAACCGCACCACAAACCTGAACACCAACCACGGCAGGCAATCAGCCTCGCGCCATCGCTATGAAATCGTTATCACACAGCAAGGCAACAGCCGGATCATCTTTGATCAAAACGGCAAGCGTCACGTATTTCACCCACAGAGCCATGGCGGCTATGCACCTGCAACAGACAAAGCAGGCACATTGATACGCAGCGCAGATGGCTACCAATGGATAAACCACCAAGGATGGCAGCATCGCTTTTTTGGCTCCTACCTCACCGAAGTACACAGACCGGGCGCACAGGGCACTCACTCTCAAACTCTTTCTTTGCATTACAGGAACGGCCAACTGTCATCAGTTTCAGATGCAGCAGGCCAACCAATTCAATTCAAACACCGAGCGAGTAATGCTCAGCAAGGAGAGCTACTCGAGAAAGCTTCTGATGGCAACGCGATTGCCACTACTAATAATCAGTGTCCCCAACCAGACGACACGCAAACCACTTGCGACACAGATGCGCATCCCTTACCCGGTTTCAACCAGGCATCTCAACACCCGCCACGGACACAAGTTAACGTCACCCGGTTGGATGCCAGACCGGCAAGCTGCGCCAGCTACTTTATTGATTATTTCGGGGCTGAACGTGGCAGCAGGATTGAGTCTGCCATCAGCCAGCAGCCGCCCTATTCTTTGATGGAGACAACCGTGCGTTCTTTCCCCATCGTGGATTTCATCGATGGCCAGGACCTGATCGTGTTGCGAAGTCGTGATCTTGCCAATCCATCGTTCAACGATGCGAACAATCCGAACGCCTTGCTACGGCGTTTGCGGCGCGATGGCCGAGAGATCCAAACACGCCTGATCGACCCGCTCTCTGCCAACGGTGTCATCGAACACACAGAAAACGGTGAAACGACCACCCTGCTTCAGCAGCCCGACCAGCAAATTGTGTTGCAGCTACTGATCAGACATCAAATTGCCAGCGCTGACCACTGGCACCAGATTGAAATCGCCCGGGCTGAGCTGCTGTCGAATCAGGGTATTCGGCTGGAGGTCATCATCATTCCCTGACACGGTATTTTGCCCATCCTTCCCGGGTCCACAACGATTGTAATAGCGACTCAGGGGCTCGCTTGGACAGCCGGGTGGCGGATAGTACACGCAAGATCACAGACTGCCCGCAGGCTGATTGCAAACTTGCTCGTAATAGCGTATTTTCGCCGCAGTAAACAACTTCGGGGCGGGGTGAAATTCCCCACCGGCGGTAGGGTAGCCTCACTCGCGTGAGCGCTACCAAGCCCGTGACCCGCAGCGCATTGGCATCATGTCATTGTTTCGCGGTGGATCTGGTCAGAGTCCAGAGCCGACGGTTAGAGTCCGGATGAGAGAAGTTGAACACTGCCGCTGCCAGCCATCGAGTGCTGTGTAGCAAGCGCTACGTCGACCGTGCCACAGGCTCGGGCAACAGCGCGAGTCAGTGTGCACTGCCGCCTCGGAAAAATGACGTCAACGTTTGAGGCACCACCCGAGTCAGTGCAACACGAACACTACATGCAACGCGCGCTAGAGCTGGCAGCATTGGGAACCGGCTGCACCAGCCCTAACCCGCTGGTGGGCTGTGTGGTGGTTCGCGACAACCGCATCATCGGTGAAGGCTGGCATGAGATCTACGGGCATAACCATGCTGAAATCAACGCATTGGAAGCCGCGGGCGATGCACGCTCTGCCACCTTGTATGTGACGCTGGAACCCTGTCATCACCACGGTCTGACCCCGCCCTGCACGCAAGCAATCGTAAAGGCAGGGGTAAGCCACGTTGTGTACGCCCTTGCAGATCCCAATCCTCGCGCAGCAGGTGGCGCACAGTGGCTGCAAACCCAGGGCATTCAAGTGTCCACCGGTGTACTGGAGGCGCAAGCCAGATTTCAGAACCGTTTCTTTCTCAAGCACATGGCCTGTCAGCGACCGTACGTAATCGCAAAATCAGCCACCAGCCTGGACGGGCGTATTGCCACGCGAACCGGACATAGCCAGTGGATCACGGGCCCCGAAGCGCGTGAGCGCGGTCATGAACTGCGCCAGTGTGTGGACGCCATCATTGTTGGCGCCGATACCGTCATTGCCGACAACCCGTCGCTCACGGTTCGGCTCAGCGCCGCTGGCCATAACCCGGATTTAATCCGTCACCCACGCCCGGTCGTGCTGGACAGTACTGGCCGCGTTCCGCTGCATTCAAACCTGCTGAACGGATCATTACCGACTCGCACCCTGGTGATGACCACTGATGCCATGCCTCGGGAACACAGACTTACCATCGAGACACGCGGCTTCGAAGTTGTTTCAGTCCTGCATAACGAGCATGGCCCGGGCACCAGCCCCCTGGCGGTACTTGAGGCCCTGGGTGATCGCGGCATACACAGCGTGCTGATAGAAGGTGGCGCGACGGTTAGCGGCAGCTTTCGTGACGCCGGCCTGATCGACGAAATGTGGACGTTTATCGCACCAACCGTCATTGGTGGCGAGTCAGCCCGATCTGCGTATTCTGCAACTGGCAGTGACACCCTGGGTGATGCCACACAGCTACACGATGTCCATGTGGAGAACGTGGGTCGCGACGTGCTGATTCGCGGTTGTGTCACCCGGCCAGACACCGCGCCGAGCACAAAACAGACGACCGAACAAACAAGCACTACACCGTCAACAGAAGGTGCCACCCAGGCGGCCTCTTCCGACACTACCACCACCGCATCCCATTGAAATGCCATGTTTACCGGAATAGTTGAAGAGCTGGGCGCTGTGCGAGATTGCCGTAAAAGCGGCGACGGCTTCGCCTTGTCCATCGATTGCAAGACGGTGCTGGAAGGCACCATACTCGGCGACAGTATCGCTGTGAATGGCGTCTGCCTGACCGTGACGCAGATCGACAGCTCAGGTTTTGTCACCGGACTTGCTCCCGAGACCCGCAAACGAACCAACCTTGAGACACTGGTGAAGGGTTCAAAGGTTAATCTCGAACGGTCCGTCACACCTTCCACACGGATGGGCGGACACTTCGTGCAGGGTCATGTGGATAACACCGGCACCATCAAGGCATTCAGGCGCGATGAAGACGCTCTCTGGGTCACCATCACTGCACCTGAGGCCTTGATGCGTTACATCGTGACCAAAGGCTACATCACACTCGACGGTACCAG
>CALLPU010000071.1 GCA_938016235.1 uncultured Granulosicoccus sp.
GTGGCAAACCGTGCACTTGTCGTTGATCTCGTCTTCCAGGTCAGGGAAGTTATCCAGCTCCGACGCCACCACAGCGTGCCAGTAAGGATCACGTGTGGCATTGGCCATCACGCTGGTTTCCCAGGCTGTGCCAATGGAGACGTTACGCTTGACGCCCGGAATGGGTGTATTGATTTCCATGGAAGGATCGTTGTGACACGAGGCACAGGAGTCGCTGCCAGAATGATGAGTACCTTCAAACGTGGCGTCTGATCGCGCCAGATCTGGCAACAGCCCACGCGGCACCGCACCTGGTTGGGGTAAAACGGTTACGCCTGGACCAGAATCACCACCACCACCGCCACAGGCGCCAAGCAACGAAGCCAGGGTCACGAGCAAACTCACGTTCAGTGTACGCAATAGCTTATTCATACTTTCCCTATTTAAATCCATGCGCCTTGAGGAGCACCAGGCTACTCATCAGGCAAACGTCGATACAGGAGACGCACAACAACCTGAGCCCGCCTCCCATACCGCGTATAGCGGCTCGACAGGCCAGTAATTGAAGTAAATTCAGCAGATGACACCCGCTCATGTAACCGTAGCCAGCACGATCAGTAGTCGCTGGGTTCCAGCACCGTGATGGTCTTCGCGATGTTGTCGACTACCCAGATCGTGCCAGGAAACACATCACCATCGCCTTGAGCGGTCAGATCCAGAGGGACGGTGCCCACGTTGTTCTTCAAAATCGACTTAGATGTTACGGCTGTGCCATTGCCGTTCAACTCAACACGGTAGATATTCTTGCCGAAGGCCGCCGCAATCAAATCGCCCTGCATCGACCCAGCAAAGTTGGTTGCCGTGTATTCATCAAGACCATTGGTCGACGCCCCGTTTGTGGTAAGCGCTCCATCTTGTCCGGGCTTGATGTAATCGCACTCTTCCGGGTTTGCAGCACCCTCTATAGGCGACTGCCCACCGAACGTATTGCTCTTGTTACCCCGTGTAGGATTTGCATGGCCACCATAGTAACCTTGCGTGATCAGGTGCAGTCCGTCATTGCCTTTCGTACCACCGTTGTCAACAGTGTTCGAACAGTTGTTGTTGGGTGAACCACCCCACCCTGTGTTACCCCCGTTGTCCCAGACATAGAACTTGCCCGACTGTGAATACACAATGTCATAGGCATTGCGCAGCCCTGAGGCAAAGATCTTCACGGGCCCATTCTGTTCAAGTATGGCCTGGTTCAGACCATCGTGACCGCCAAACGGATCGTATTGATCCGCTGGGCCGTTCAACGTAGGCAAGTCATACGTACCACCACCTATCGCACCGAGATCAATTACCACCGTTGCAGCCGACAACGCGTACTCAGGCAGTTCGGCGAAATTATTGGACGGTGCACCCTGATTGGTGTGGCCACCCACGTTCAGGTAAATCTTGTTGCCTACCAGTACAAGGCCGTTGGATACATGATTTTCTTCTGAGCGCGGCAGGCCTCTGACGATATCCTGTTTTACCCAACCACCACCGGTCTTGGTCAGCTTGTGCAAAATGCCAGAATTGGTATCCAGGTTGGAATCATTACCCGACGGGCCAGCAGCTTGCCTCGGATCGCTGGACGCTGCGTAGATGACGGGTGTGCCTGCCGTACCTGTAACATGAATACCAGTCAGCAATCGCTTACCGGCAAAGTTGGGAGTGCCATCATCGTTGTGGTTGGGCACATCCTTGATCAGGTTGATCGTTTCCAGCTTATTGCCGCTGTAATTGTTCTTGCCGTTGCGCGTGATCGCAAACACGTGAATGGGTCCGTCCATTTCAGCCACGTACAATTTACCGTCCGGTCCAAACTGCAAGGATGTCCCTCGTGTAATTTCCTGTGTGGTGTTGAGTATGCTGGTTCCAAAATTGACCGGTATGGATTGTGGCGTAACCACGGTGCCATCCAGCTCCACTTCCAGTGAACCGTTATTGCCGTCATGGAAGATCTCTGCAATGGCCGATTTGAATCCGAGCGTGCCAGTGTCCATATCCACCTTGATGTCGAGATCTTCGCCTGGCTGCAGCGTGGTGGGCGTGAAGTTCAACGTAAACGCGTCTGCGTTGGTACCACTGAGCTGAATGGCCGAAACATTGATCACGGGAGCACCCGGCTCGCCCTTGTTGGTGAGTATGAAGTTCTTGCCGGGGTTACTGTTCTGGATGGCCTGGCCAAAAGGCACTTTGGCATCAGAGCTTCCCAGATCAGAGGTCAACGGATAACGCGCCGAGCCTGTGAACAGTATGACGTAGGGGGTGGTTGCACCGGCAATGCTCAACCGCAAGCCAGCCGCTTTGCTACCCGGCGTCAGCGGCGAGAACGTGACTGTGGCCTCAATCGATTCGCCACCATTGAGCGTGGTGAAACCGTTGAAACTGGAGGAGAATTCACTGGCACTTTTACCGAACAATTCGGCGTTTTGTATGGCAACAGCCGGGGCATCAACTCCCCCGGTATGGGTAATCTTGAACGTCTGGGTTGTTTCTAGCCCCACCTCAACCAAACCGGTCTCGATCTGCCCCGGTTCCAGGGCCAGAGAACCGCTCCGGGTCACGGTGGCAGTACCCGTCAGCGGTACACTAATTTGTCCAGAGCTTTGGACAACCTCGGCGTCCGGATCTTCTGTGCCCTCCTGAGCCCAACCCAGATTCGTGGACACGAGCATAACCAGCACACTTGCCAACAATGCGTTTCCGCACCAGACCAGGAACTTGTTTACCATCGGTTTTTGATCCTTACTCACGTTACGGTCCACACACAGACCCCTGCACAGAGCCAGAATGTGCAATTTTCGTGACAAGATCGATAATTTGCGGTCTTGCTACCGCAGTACGTGCGGTGGCAGTGAGCTGGCAGGAAATTTTTGCGCAATAATTGCCAGTCGAATTCTCGAGAACCCACGACATGCGTCCTGTTCATTTTTGTCTGCTTGCACTGCTAACGGCTGCACCTGTCGGTGCTCTGCTCAGTTCCAGCTCAATAGAACCGGATGCCGGTCCGCTGGATCGGCCATTGCCGGTTTCAGGCAACGAGAAACCCGGTAAGCCCGGCGTCGTGACCTTGTCATTGCAAACCGCGCGGCAGGAAGTTGCCAATCCGGTCGCCGCCCAGGCTCAGCTGCGAAGGGAAGTCGTCAAGGAACAGGCGGAATTGGAAAAACTGAGCCGCAGCCAGCTGGAGGAAAAGGCCGAAGACGGTGAACGCGCCGCTCAGGTGGTTCTCGGTGCCGACTTTGCCAAGGAAGCCACTCTGCTCTCATTTGCTCCCGCAGCGGCTAACGATGCGCTCAGCGATGCGGCTCGCTGGTACTCGCTGGCCGCAAGCCGTGGCTTTCCTGGCGCCCCGTCGCTGGATCAGGCAGGTATCCGTTTCTACCCGATTCGCGTGCAGCGCGAGCCGCGCCCCTGATTAAACTGTTCGGACTAGTGCAGATCCAGCTGCCGATACACCTCGTTCAGCCGGCGATGCAATAGCGGACTCTCAGGCTCCCACTGCCGACGCTGTTCGAGCATCTTGCGAGCAGGCTCCCAATGCTCAGCCTTCAATCTGGCGTCCAGCAGTATTTGCTCAAACAGGTCTCGCTGCGCGTGACTACCGCCTATTCTCCAGATCTCTGACCGAACGCTGCTCAGTAGGGCTGCTGCCCTGTCGTGAAAACCTTGCGCGTGCGCAACGATACCTTGCGCAACAGGAATACCCACCTCACGCCAAAGCCGTTTGTCGTTAGGTACCACCGGATGATCCGCCTGCTTTTCAATCAGCGCCAATAGTTTGTCTGCCTGTGGGGAGCCTGACTTGGCCAGACCATACAGATATTGCAGGCTGAGAAACGGCTGCACGACATCATCACCCCGCGTGTCCAGATACGGACGCAAGGCTTGCCAGCGTGCCGAAAGATCAACCCCGGCAATTTCAAGCCTTGCCAGCAATGACACGGCCCCGATTTGGTCCTGACTGTACTCAGGCTCCACTCCCCAGCACCGATCATCATAAATGCTCAGCGCATGCTGGACATCACCTTGAGCTATGTCGAACAACGCCACATGCCACCAGTTATGCGTGAACATGAATGAATTGAG
>CALLPU010000072.1 GCA_938016235.1 uncultured Granulosicoccus sp.
ATTGCCATCTTCCTTTTAGACAAAGGCAACTATTCTGATGGTCAGATTCAGCATGTTATCAAAGGGCTTGAGATGTTCCCTGTCGACGAATCCAACCCGCGAAATGACCTACGACTAGAATTGGCTGATCGTATTCGAGCAATGGGATATGAAGTGGAACCTTGGACTAAAAAGAAAACTACTGATTAAGTTTACTTTGACATCCGAAGGCTCATGATTATCCAGTCGGTCGTGTAGTGGGCAGTCATCAGATGCGTGGCTCTACCCACGCACATTGTGGGCAGAGCCTTCACGCGCTAGTCAACCTGGTTTAACGGAAAGCTAATCACAGGCGTGGATATATTGTCTCTTCGGATACGTGCCAGTAACCGGTCTGTTTTCTCAATGGAGCCGCTGTCGGCTTTTATAATGGCGTAGCCTTCAGTGATACCGTGATACATATCCAGTGCGAGGATATCAATGGTACCGTCGCTGGTGGTTGCCAGACCCAACGTAGGTATTGACAGGCCAAAATCATCGTTGTCAGTTCCGATGGAGTTAAAAAATACATCCACTTCGTATTCAGCAGAATCTTCAGCTTCCACGATGTCCACCTTATGAATAATTTGTAACTCCGCATTTAATAGCCGAGTGGCGTAGTCGATTAACTGGTGATCCTTCAAGAAGTGCACACCCAGCCGTATTTTCTTGCCTTCCAGTGCGCTTATCTGCGGTTGCTCAGCGAGAGACTGGATGAATTTGTTGAGGCTGAGGGTCACCAGGCGCTGTGCGGTGGAACCATCCAGAGTGGTGGAAACCTGGCGCGTAGTACAGCCTGTTAGTACGACGACTGACACGAAAGCAGCAATGCAGTATGACGCAGTGCGTTGGAAAATTGTTTTATGCTGAATCACTACTAACGAACTCCTGCTGGGAAAGGTAGGTGAGGTGGTACTACTTGGCAACAGACCGAGTATAGTAGAAACGAACATGCGCTGAATCTGTTGGCAGACAACACCATCGACGTTGATGTCAACACAGTGAAGTAGCGGGATCGACATCTCCCATCGGCGGTTAGGCAGTGAAGGTTTGAACTTTGTGCTAGCCGGGCGATGATCTTGTATGCCGTTATTGTCAGCTATCGGTTCGGTCTATCGCGCGGTACAACACTGGTAACCGTATGAAGGAAAACCTGTCACACCGGATTCTTGAAGCCTATGAGAACTTGTCTCGTAGTGAACGCCGCCTGGCGGACCTACTGCTTGAGAATCCAGATGCGCTGGTGCTCAATAGCTCTACGGAGCTGTCTGAAACATCCGGAGTTTCCAGGGCAACTACCACGCGATTTTTCAAGCGAATTGGTTATACCAGCTACCGAGCAGCCCAGAAGATTGTTAGAGACGGTACATCAATAACGTCAGTGACCAGGCAAGACCACTCACCTCGATTAAGTGGTTATCGGGATCTAGCAGATCACTTGCAGAACGATGTGCAAAATCTGGTGCGCTCGATTGAAGCTGTGAGACCCGACGAACTAAAGACCGCTGCACGATTTCTGGCGCGAGCAGACAAGATCTGGGTGGTTGGGTTCGGAGAAAATTATCCTCTCGCGCATTTTGCCAGAGCACTGCTGATACGTATCAAGCCCGACATCCGGATGATTCCTATTGGTGGGTTTTCAGTGCCGGAAGAATTTTCTTCCATCAGTTCAGCAGACACCATGATCGTGTTGGGCGTGGGGCGTAAGTCGCGTAGCCTGCACTCCATTATGCATGCTGGTATCCGTCACCAGGCCCAGGTCATCTATGTGACCGATCAAACCAGTCGTGGAAACCCGGAGTCCTCTTCGGTGACTTTGCGTTGTCGTACCAGCAGCAGTGCCATCTACGACTCCTTTGCAGCCCCGATCTCCTTGATCACGTATTTGTGTGGAATGGTGGCTGAACGCCTTGGCCAGACAGCTGTTGAGCGACTCAAGGTCATTGAGAATCTGCATGATGAATGGAGTGATAGCTTACCGCTCGATCTGTAGGAGCCAGTTTACGCAAGCCTTGGTGCGGCAGTAATGACGCAATTTGGTCGGAAAAATCAGCTGTAACGACCAAAAGTGAAAATGTAAGCGTCATTTATGAAAAAACGTTGTCTTCCCGCTGACCGGGTGTGACACTTTCCAGCAGCTCCAATCAGGGCCCTGGTTGGTTTCTCAACGGTAAGAAAGGGGGCACGATGAAACCTAACTCAAGGAACTGGGCAAGAAAGGTAGTAAGCACGGCAGTGGTACTTTGCTCAATGTCGACAATTTCTGCACATGCCGATGATATTGTGTGGGCGCGTTATGGCGATATAGATTCTCTGGATCCGCACAAGGCAACCAGCACGCTATCTCTTCAGGTTTGGAGCCTGGTGTACGACACACTGCTTGCCACCGATGCATCCGGTTCTCCGCAACCGCACATCGCTAAGTCGTGGGAAACCAGTGATGACGGAACGCAGTACACGCTGGCGCTCGAAGAGGGCGTCATGTGCCATGACGGCACGCCATTGGATGCAAATGATGTTAAATACACGATCGATAGAGCGTTGTCGGAAGACAGCCCCAGTCTGACGAAGTCCAGTTGGGGACCTATCAGTGCTGCAGAAGTTGTGGATCCACTGACGATCAAGTTATCCCTTGAAACGCCTTTTGTCGCGTTAGTGCCGTTTCTGGCTGATAGCTTTTCTTCCATAATCTGTGATTCCAACGAAAGCGTTGAGAGTTTTGGTACGGACGCGGCGATCGGTTCAGGCCCTTGGAAGCTTGTGTCCTGGACAAAAGGCGATCGCATTGTGCTGGCCAAGAACCCGGAGTATAAGAATTTCGGGAAGTTGGCGAACAACCCTGGCGCACCGCATGAAGATGGATTGATCATCGCTGTTGTACCGGAGCCTCAATCTCGTCTGGCTGCGCTGAAAACGGGCGAAGTGCACATAGCGGAGCCGCCGTTTGACGACGTGCCCATGTTGAAAGATTCCGGTGAGCTGGATATCGTCGTGGCAGAGAATACCGGTCAGAATGTGTTCTGGGAATTTGCTACCAGCCGGCTGCCATTCAGTGACAAGCGAGCAAGGCTAGCTGTTGGGCACGCTACCGACGCTGCGTTGGCCATAAATCTGATTTACGGTGACTTGTCATTACCTGAAGCGTGTCCTGTATCCAGAGGAGTATTTGGCAACGACCAATCTTTTTGTGAGCAATACCGCCCAGGCTATGATCCTGAAAAAGCCATCGCTTTACTTGCCGAGATGGGATACGGGCCGGAAAACCCGCTGGAAACCTCCATGCTGGTATGGACAGGAGGCAACCGCCAGAAGTTGGCAGAAGTGTTTCAAGCACAACTGGCGGAGGTCAATATCAAGGCCAGTATCGAGATCATGGATATAGGTTCTCTGAACGCGCGCGTAAGACAAGAGAACGAGAACACCGAAGGCAAGGCAAGCATGGACATGATGACCTGGTCCTGGTACGACCCCGACATTCTTTACGCCTTGTGGCATTCCCCGGGGGCTTACCGCGGCTACACGTCACCAGCGCTTGACGAGATGCTGGAGCAGACTCGCGTGCTCACAGATCCTGATGCGAGAAAGGCCATGGTACAGGAAGTGTTTAAATACCTGCTGGAGAATGGTGTCCACATACCGCTGTATACACCGGGTTGGGAATGGGTGTTTGCAGTTCGCCCTGAAGTGGAAGGGTTCAAGGTAGCGCCGTTTGTGTATCCGATCTTCAGTGATATCAAGCTAGGCGGGTAGTTCAAATCGTTCTGATAGCCATGTGGTGTGTGAATTCTTATGAATTCACACACCCGTTCGGACAATAGAATGCTGCGCTTTATAGTAGGCAAAGTGGCGATGGGGGCTTTGACGGTCTTTGTCACCACCATTCTCGTCACGTTGTTGATCCACCTGGTGCCAGGTGATCCTGTGCAGATCATGTATGCGCAGAGCCAGGGTAGTACGCCAGAGCAGATTGAGGCAGTCAGGCGGAATCTGGGTTTGGATCAGCCTATCTATATCCAGTACTTTCAGTACATTGAACGGCTGTCACAGGGCGATCTGGGGCATACGATCAGAGGAGGGCAGCCAGTACTCGACGTCATACTGCAACGGTTGCCAAATACGTTGTTGCTGGCGGTTGCGGCGATGATTGTTGCCATCGTGATCGGCTTGCCGCTGGGTTTCCTTGCTGCCTATCACCGCAATACGTATATCGACACGGCACTGATGGGCATTGCGATAGCGGGTATTTCTATTCCTCATTTCTGGCTCGGTCTGCTGCTGTTGTTCTTCTTCGCTGTGCAGCTGGGCTGGCTACCGGTTAGCGGCAGCGGACTTGCGAATCTGGTGTTGCCGGCTTTTACGTTAGGGTTGTCAAACGCAGCTATCTTTGCGCGGCTGACACGTTCTTCCATGATTGATGTGTTGGAACAGGACTTCGTGCAAACAGCGTTGGCCAAGGGGTTGCCAAGAACACTGGTGTTAAGGCGTCACGTCTTGAGAGTTGGGATGATTCCGCTCATTACCATGATGGGTTTGCAATTCGCGTTCATGATGGGTGGCGCGATTGTGGTTGAGAACATCTTTTCATGGAACGGTGTTGGCCGCATGGCAGTTGAAGCCATATTCCAGCGTGATTACCCCATCATTCAAGGCTTTATTCTCACGTTTGCCGTGGTGGTGGTTTTCGTATCCATTGCGTTAGACGCATTGTACGCGGTGATGGATCCGCGTATCAGGCGAGGCTCATGAAAACTGCAGCCAACTCCATGGCAACAACCTACCCAAAGCAACCGATGCTGCTTCGACGATTGCTCGGTACTCCAACTGGTGTCATAGGCCTTGCTATTGTCAGTCTGTTGATAGGAGGCGCCGTCTTTGCCGATTTTCTCGCCCCCTATGATCCCACCAAAATGGCTGTGGGTCCGCGGTTTCTAAAACCCGGCGCAGAGCATCTTCTGGGTACCGATGAGTTTGGTCGCGATATGTACTCACGTATTCTCTATGGAGCTCGGCTGACTCTGCTCGTGGGGGCAACCTCAGTTCTCATCTCATTGACAGTTGGCATGAGTATTGGGTTGGTGGCCGCGTACCGAGGCGGCTGGCTGGAATCCGTTCTGATGAGAAGCACTGATGTGCTCTTCTCTTTTACAGAAACTCTGATTGCACTTTCCTGTGTGGCCGTGCTTGGACCGAGTCTGAAGAATGCCATCATCGCGGTCGGTATAGCTGGAATACCGTTCTATGCGCGCACGTGCTATTCAGCATCACTGGTTGAAAGGTCCAAACCGTATTTTGAAGCAACCATGGCCGCAGGGGCCGGTCACGCGAGGCTGATAGTGCGGCATCTTTTGCCCAATGTACTCCCCACTATGATTGTGGTTGCAACACTGGGTGTGTCAACAGCCATACTGGCAGCTGCGGGGTTAAGTTTCCTGGGATTGGGTGCACAACCTCCCTTGCCTGAGTGGGGCTATATGCTGTCAGGCGCGCGGGATTACTTTAATCGTGCCCCGTGGCTAATGACTATTCCGGGACTGGCGATTGCGTTGACGGTATTGGGCTTCAACCTGTTGGGTGATGCATTCAGAACTGCGCTGGATCCAACCGAGCGTCATCGATGACAATGCTTTTATCGGTGACTGACTTGCATGTCAGTATACCGTTTGGGCGTGGTGTGCAGACTCTGGTAGACGGCGTATCACTCGAGGTGGCCGCAGGCGAGATATTCTGTATCGTTGGAGAGAGCGGTTCAGGTAAAAGTATCACGGCAAAGTCGCTGATGGGCCTGCTGCCTCGATTGGCTCGCACCTCCGGCACAGCACTCTTTGATGGTGTCAATTTGCTGGACAAGGATGTAGCTACTTCCGTGCGTGGTCGCGATGTGGGCATGATATTCCAGGAGCCCATGACAGCATTGAATCCCGTGTTGACTATTGGCTGCCAGATGACCGAGGCTGCTATCTCTGTTGCCGGTATGAGCAAGCATGATGCGCAGCATCGCGCTATTGAATTGCTCGATAGCGTTGGTATCAATCAAGCTGCGAAGCGATTGCGTCAATACCCGCATGAATTCTCTGGAGGTATGCGTCAGCGCGTGTTGATCGCCATGGCAATGATGAATGAGCCGCGCCTGCTGATCGCAGACGAACCCACTACAGCGCTGGATGTCACCGTACAATCGCAGATACTGCACCTACTTAAATCGCTAGTCAGGCGAACGAACATGGGTTTGATTCTGATCACCCATGATATGGGTGTTGTGGCTGAGATGGCTGATCGTGTCCTGGTCATGCAGCGCGGAAAAGTGGTTGAATCTGCAACGGTTGAAACGTTATTTGCTGCACCTACCCAACCCTATTCCCGCGCATTGCTGGCAGCTGTGCCACGCCTGGATGTCATTGAGCAGAAAGAGCAGCCTGCTGTTGGTAACACGCTGGTTGTGGTTGACAGAATCAGTAAACGCTTTGAGACAGGACGACGCTGGTTTACGCGTCAAAAGGATGTGCTTGAATCTGCACAGGCTCTGGACAATGTTTCACTGACCGTCGCTGAAGGTGAAGTGCTGGCACTGGTCGGTGAGAGCGGATCGGGCAAGTCAACAGCGGGCCGAGCTATTGCCAATTTACTCAAGGTAGACAGTGGCGTGGTGCGTATCGCGGGAACTGATGTCGCCAGCTTATCTGGGAGCGCCTTGCGTACCTCCCGGGCGCAAACACAGATGATATTTCAGGACCCCTACTCATCTCTGGATCCTCGCTTCTCTATTGGTCAAACCATCGCTGAGCCGATGATCATTCAAGGGGTAGAGAAAAGCGTCGCCATGCGGCAGGCCAGTCAGCTGCTTGATCGTGTGGGCTTGTCGAAGCAGCTGCTTGATCGATACCCGCATGAATTTTCTGGAGGGCAACGCCAGCGTGTTGCCATTGCCAGAGCGCTGGCCAGCAATCCGTCGGTGATTGTGGCTGATGAGCCCACTTCAGCGCTCGATGTATCCATCCAGGCACAGATTCTTGACTTGCTGCTGGCACTGAAAAAAGAGCGATCGCTGGCGCTGTTGTTCATATCACACGACCTGGCTGTGGTTCAACAAATAGCCGACAGGGTTGCAGTAATGCGACGAGGTAAAATTGTGGAATCGGGCTCTGTACAGAACGTTCTGCAATCGTCACGACATGCTTATACGCAACTACTCATAGCGTCAGCGCCTGTTCCCGATCCTGCCAAGCGAGCGAAAAAAATGACCACTATTTCACCGTTACCAGACGGCGCTGAGGATATATTGCAAGAGGTCTCCCCCGGGCATTGGGTGGCGAGATGACAATCTGTATTGCAGCGTATGGTCAGAATGCGGGCAGGGCAATACTCAACGCTTTGGCTGCAGTGGAGGCTGTGGGCTCAGGGGCGATTGGCGGCTTTGTCAGTGCGGTTGCGTTGAGCAGTGATCAGTGTATGCGCGCTGAAACACAACTGGGTGGAACTGCTCAATTGGCGTTCGAGCAGTCGAAAGTGTTGTTCGAACAGGCCAGTATTGCGGGTCTGATCTCCAGCGGGCCAAACAGACCCTCACCTTTGTCTGATTTTCTTCCAGCCATTCCCGGTGTGGGGCTGGTTACCGGGCATCGGTCGCCGTCATCGAGTGGTGCCTCACGTATACCGTACAACCAGCAGGTACTGCAGGGTCTGCAAGCTGGAATGACATCTCGCGCAGCGGTTGATGTCATTGTCAGCTCGAATCCCCGTGCTGATGCCGGATTCATAGCCATGACCTGTGACGGTATTGGGTTTGCCGGTAACACGGACGAGGTTCTGAAGAGGCCGGATGTAGGATCAGCCAGTGCCCAGCGTAATGGTGCCAGTGTACTGGTGATGCACAACGCGATTACGCCGGTATATCCCATGGCTGATCTGGCTGCCCAGATAGCGCTGGAAACACTGAGCCCTCTGTACAAACGGTTGAGCAGCATAACCCTGCAACAGGGGTGTGAAATTGTTGCGGGTACCCGAAATATGCTGAAGGTGGATGAACAGAACAGGGTGCGGCAGGTGGTTGTCTGTCAGGAACCGGAGGACGATGCAGCGGTTCTGAATCTGGGCTTTCAACCTGCCGTGTACCGTGAAGACATACACATTGGTGTGTTGCTTTATGAGCCTTACCTTGTGGTTGATGATGGCAAGCTGAGTTCAGCCAATGGTTCGTCCACTATCGAGCTGTCAGTCGGCTGCCTATAGGCACTTTGTACGTTAGCAACGAATCGTGGGCTCAGATTCTTTTGCCAGTACGGAAACGCCAAGGTGGAGGAAGTGGTCTTCCTTGAAAATACGGCGGATGGGAGGTTGTCGGAGCCGCGTTGAGAAATTCGATGAGACTATTGGCAGGTTCGTGAAACTACTGCTAGTGAGCTGAATCTGGCTATAGGTGCTTTTTTATCAGGGCTACCCGCTAGTGTCTATGTTCTCCATCCACTGGCTTGTCAACAATACCCAGCAACCCTTCGATCTCCTGTTCCAGCCACAATGCCTGTAGCGGATCATTGAGCCCACTCAAAACCGTGATGCGGCCATTCTTATGCGTGTTTGCCGACAGGCGGTAGTGCTTTCTGACGCGCACTTTACGATCATTGCCATCACCAGCTTCAGTTCGCACTTCGTGTTCTGTCGCGTAGAGCTGCTGGATATCGGACGAATTCAGCTTGCGTGAACCGGGCCAGGGTAACGGGCCTTGCATGACTTGCAGGCTTACTTTGTCTACGCGTATGCGGTGCGTGTTTAACGTGCGCACTGCGGCCAGGTAGAGCAGCCCCACGCTTCCTATGAGCAGAAACAGCATTCCTGATGTCAGCGCCATATAGGCAACGCCAGCCGCCATGATGCTCAGTACGAACCCGTGAAACAGGCCTCCAACCGCCCAGATTATTTCAAGGCTGTTTGCGCCTCTTTGAATCTTGAATCGATCAGGTAGGGCTACCTTGAGTCGCTTTGGTTTAGCTGCTGGCGCGGTGGGTTCGTTGCTCGATGTATCGTTTGGGTTATTGTTTGGAATATCGTGCAAGCTTCCGCAATGACTACAGCTGACAACCCCCAGTGATGCGTCAATTCTGTCGGCTTCCAGTCCTGCGCCACAGTTGCGGCAGATCATCGCGTTCACATTCAACTCACTCAAGGGGTTAGACAGCCCTATTCTAGCAATGTACGGCAGAAAGTGATTGTGCTCTCGCGTTGCCACCTGGTGCTGTATACCCATGGGCTCGAAAAGTCAGCGTATGCATCGGGATCTCATCAAGCCGCCGTTGTGTGGCTGCACTGCGCAGCCAGTATGGGGCAACCAGTACGGCAATAGCCTGTTAACATGAGAACTCGCTAGCGCAGGTAGTCGATTGTCAGTGAAGCACCTGTGATGTCTTGCGTTGGGCGGCAATACATCAGGCCTCTTCAATCACGTCGACGTGTTAATAAATCCGTCAGACTGGTGGCTCCAGAAATTGGCGTAAGTTCCGCTCAGGGCGACGAGCTCTGAATGTGTGCCTTCCTCCAGTATTCTTCCGTGACCCATCACGATGATACGATCCATACGAGCGATGGTTGACAGACGATGAGCGATGGCAATTACCGTCTTGTTCTGCATGATATCAACCAGCGATTGCTGGATTTCGGACTCCAGCTCGCTGTCCAGAGCACTGGTGGCTTCGTCAAGTATCAGGATAGGTGCATCTTTTAATATCACCCGCGCAATGGCGATACGTTGCCTCTGGCCTCCGGATAATTTAACCCCGCGTTCGCCAACATGAGCCTCATAGCTTGTACGCCCTTGTTTGTCACAGAGCTCCATGATGAATTCATGGGCGCAGGCTTTTGTTGCGGCAGCAATCAGCTCGTGCTCGCTGATGTCGTCACGACCCAGCAGTATGTTGTCTTTGACCGATCGATTCAAGAGTGAAGCCTGTTGCGCAACCATACCAATTGCGGATCGTAAACTGTCCTGCTCAACGTGTTGAATGTTTTGTCCGTCAATCGTGATCGTACCCTTTTCTGCTTC
>CALLPU010000073.1 GCA_938016235.1 uncultured Granulosicoccus sp.
TACCAGCAGGCCGGCTGCTTCCATATCAGCGACCACCAGCTTGCGAGCGACATACCGGTCGAGGCCACGATACTTCTCCGGGACCGCGTCGTTAAGTGCCGCGTCATCGGTCAGGATGTTGATCACTTCCAGGTCATGGCGCTGCCCCAGTGCGTAATCGTTAAAGTCGTGCGCGGGTGTAATTTTTACGCAGCCGGAGCCAAATTCCGGATCGACATAGTCATCGGCCACGATAGGAATCTCGCGCCCGACCAGTGGCAGTGTGATCGTCTTGCCGACCAGCGAGAGAAAACGCTCGTCTTCCGGGTGTACGGCAACCGCGGTATCACCCAGCAGGGTTTCTGGACGTGTCGTGGCAATCACCAGCGAGCCTGAGCCATCAGTGAGTGGATAGCGGAAGTGCCATAGATGGCCGTTCTCTTCTTCGCTAAGGACTTCAATGTCGGACAAGGCAGTGTGTAGAACCGGGTCCCAGTTGACCAGCCGATTTCCTCTGTAGATGAGACCGTCTTCATGCAGACTGACAAAGACGTCGGTAACCGCCTTCGACATGCCTTCGTCCATGGTGAATCGTTCTCTGGACCAGTCAGGGGACGCGCCGAGTCGTCTCAGTTGGCGAGTGATCGTGCCACCAGATTCTTCTTTCCATCGCCAGACTCGTTCAAGGAAGGCATCGCGGCCAAGATCATGCCGGGTCAGGCCTTCCTGATTGAGCTGTCGTTCCACTACCATTTGCGTCGAGATGCCGGCGTGATCACAGCCGGGTTGCCAGAGCGTCCGGTCCCCCAGCATCCGGTGATAGCGGATCAGGATATCCATGATGGTGTCCTGAAAGGCATGCCCCATGTGCAAAGTGCCGGTGACATTGGGCGGGGGAATCATGATGCAATACGGATCGCCTTCGCCCTGCGGCTTGAAGTATCCGTTTTGTTCCCAGGTGTTGTACCAGCGCTCTTCTATGCTGGTGGGGTCGTATGTTTTATCCATGCGCGTAGTGTACTGCAGGGCGGCACGTCAGGGCAGGTCTCTGGCGCGCTGCAGCAACCGTCGGAGATCTTTTCTCAAAGAGATGATGTGGTTATCAATAATCTCGTCGATCAAGGTTTCCAACGCAGCTTCTGATGGCGAATCAATGATCGGTTCAACAGCCTGCGTATCACCCAGTCGGTCGCTATCGAAACGAGAATTCATCGGCAGTACATGATCAGGGACGTTGCTCTCATGATCATCCTCATCGGATCCGAGTATGTCGAACTGCAGATGCGGAGGCAGCTCGAAGTGCAATGAGCCCGTTGAGGTCAGATCCAGCTCCTCGATCTCTACCCGTTGCAGGCGAGTTGAGCGGATTATCGTCTCATCACCTGTGCGAACCACCTCATTAAGTACCGGAAGTTCATCGTCTTGCAGCGCCATAGTCTTTCTCCGTACACGCCACGAGTATAGGTCTACATTTTGTGATGTTGTAGCGGATAACCCCGTTGCTGATAAAAGCGATAGCGTTGCCGCCCGGATTCCTTGACGTCGGGGAGTTCATCAACCACTTCAAGGGTTCGTTCAAAACGGCTGAAAAACGGAGGCACCTGCCGGGCCAGATTGATGAGCACGGTTCGATCGCTACCCGGTTCACCGCTGGATAACTGGACCGGATCATTTTCAACACTACTGCTGATATGGCCGGCTGGCAGTAGCGTGTGGCCCACAAAACTCATGGCTCTGAACTCCCAGAGAGCCGTGTCCAGCAGCGTAAGATCCTCAGCTTCATCGCTGTGTATGAATACTTTCTGCGCACTGCCGACAGCCTTCTCAGCCAGTTTGCACACCAGGTTCAATCGGGCAGTGCGATCTGACGTCGATAGCAAGTAGAAATCAATTCGAGTCATGGTGTGTAACGGGTAACGTTGCTGGAGTCGCAGGTAAGCTGCGAGCTGCGTTGCGGTACTAGCCGTCGAGACGGTTGAGTAGAAATTGCATCAACATCGGTACCGGGCGGCCACTGGCACCTTTGGCGGTTCCCTTGTTCCATGCCACCCCGGCAATATCCAGATGAGCCCAGTGAAAATCTTCGGCGAAGCGGGCAAGAAAGCAGGCTGCTGTTATGGCACCGGCCGCTCTGCCACCGATATTGGCCATGTCGGCAAAGTTGGAATCGAGCTGTTTCTGATAATCATCCCAGATAGGTAATGGCCAGCAGCGGTCGCCGCTTTGCTGACCCGCAGCAACCAGAGAGTCGATGGTGTCCTGATCATTACCCATGACGGCACTGGCTACATTGCCCAGCGCAACCACACAAGCACCCGTGAGGGTGGCCATGTCGACTACTGTCGAAGGTTTGAACTGACGTGCATAGGTCAGTGCATCGCACAGTACCAGTCTGCCTTCGGCGTCTGTGTTGAGTATTTCAATGCTCTGTCCCGACATGGATGTGATGACATCACCGGGTCGCACGGCATTGCCATCAGGCATGTTTTCCGCCGCAGCCACGATGCCTATGACATTCAACTCCATTTCAAGCTCGGCAACGGCACGTATGGCGCCGAACACACTGGCAGCGCCGCACATGTCGTATTTCATTTCATCCATACCGTCGGATGATTTGATGGAGATACCGCCAGTATCAAAAGTGACACCTTTTCCAACCAGTACGACTGGGGATCCTGCGCGTTT
>CALLPU010000074.1 GCA_938016235.1 uncultured Granulosicoccus sp.
CAGCGCGAAAAACGGTCACCTTTGGTGACGAGAGCGCAGTGCGGCCAAACCGGCTGGCCGGTTTCATTTCCATTGCAACCATCTTCCTCCTATGGGGCATCTTTACAGGATCATCGCTCTTACCCGGTTTTCTTCATGCACCAGGCCCTTTCAAGGGTACAACGTCATTTAACTACACCGCACAGGATGAGGCACAAAACACAGACGATGCCACGGTTACCGTATTGGTCTATCCGCGAGATACGGAAGCGAAAGCACCTGAGGTTGAAGCTGGCGATGGTTTTGCAAAGAACGATGCTGCCAGTGTTGCGCAGTGGAGAACCAAACTGGTCAATGTCACCAAGAACGACGCCCCGGAAACGGACGGCAAACTTCAGGTGGTGGCAATCAATGGCCAGTCGATCAAGCCCGGAGGAAGTGTCAGTGTTGAAAACGGCACCGTAAAACTCTCTGACAAGGGCACACCCAACTTCGAGCCCACTCGAGGCTGGCAAATGGAACCACTTTATCTGCCGCCACCTGAGCAGGTGTGGGAAAGATCCGTAAAAATAGCCAGCGAAGGTTTCCGCAACTTTACGTTGCTTGAACATCTCGGGTACTCGCTGTTTCGGGTAGTTGTCGGATTTTTGCTGGGGGCACTGGTGGGTATTCCCCTCGGCTACGCCATGGGCCTTAGCAATTGGTTTCGTGGCTGGTTTGATCCCATTGTGGAATTCATGCGTCCGGTGCCACCGTTGGCACTCATACCGCTGGTCATCATCTGGGCCGGTATAGGTGAGACCGGGAAAATAATACTGCTCTTTCTGGCAGCCTTGTGGATCATGGCGATTGCCGCTCGCTCCGGTGTGTCGGGGGTCAAGATATCCAAGGTACACGCGGCCTATTCGCTGGGAGCAGACAAGAAGAACATCATGCGTTACATCATCATTCCGAACTCGCTACCGGAGATATTCACGGGCGCGCGAGTGGCAATGGGTGTGTGCTGGGGAACTGTTGTTGCTGCCGAACTGGTTGCTGCCGAGCAAGGAGCGGGCATGATGATCATGACCGCGTCCAAGTTCCAGAACACCGACATCGTCATCATGGGCATCATTCTGATCGGCGTCATCGGGTTTGGTATCGACATGCTGATGCGCTGGGCTGAGCGAATTCTGGTGCCCTGGAAAGGCAAGGGATAGACACTTGCACCGTACCTTGCAGTTAATCGAGTGATGCCTGCGGTATGAGCAGTTCCATCGTGGACAAGCTCATGCAGGTACTCTCTCAAATCAGTGAGGCGAGTACACCGCATACATTTTCCGAGTTGGTGGTTGCCAGCGGGCTGCACAAGAGCACCTTGCACCGAATACTCACACTCGGCTTGCAGAAGGAATTACTGCAGTTCGATGAATCCTCCAGAACCTATCTGCTGGGTCCGAAGGTATTCGATCTCGTCAAGAACGCCTATCGTGGATATGACATCCAGAGCATCGCGCTCAACGAGATGATGCGGCTTCACAAGCTCACGGGAGAAAATGTCACGATCGGCGTGCCGGTGGGCGCAGATACTGTGTACTTGCGTCTGCTGGACTCGCGACACTCGATGGGATCATTTCCAAAGCCCGGTCTGCGTGAGCCCTTTCATTGCTCCGCATCCGGTAAGGCTTTGCTGGCCTACCGACCAAACAACATGATCAGTGTGATGCTGGACAACCATCACTTCGAGAAATACACAGACAGGACGATAACATCGGCTGAGCAGTTTCGTGATGCGTTGAAGCTTGTGCGGCAGGTTGGCTATGGCATTAATGATCGCGAAGAGTACGACCATCTGGTAGGCATCTCGGCCCCTGTATTCAACTATCTGTCAGAACCTGTGGCGGTGCTCAACATCTGGAGCCTGCACCAGCGCTGTCCGGTTGGGGAGCTTGAAGCCTGGTCTGATGAAATCAAAAAGTCTGCAGCGCAGGTGACACGGTTGATTGGCGGCTCAGTGCCCGCGCTGTCTTCGTTGGTGGGTTAGCAGTGAGCACTCTGGCGTTCTTCAGTGCAGGCGATAGTAGGTAATGCCGGCCTGATCAGTGAATCAACTGCAACAGTTCATTGAGTGAACCTACCTTTACGTCAGTCATGTCTGGCCACGCAAATTGTCTTTCAACATCCATGTGGACAGTGGTTACCCCGGCATTGAATCCTGCCTCAAGGTCAAACAGATAATCGCCAACCATAACGGCGTTTGAGTTCGAGGCGTTCCACCGGGTAAGTAACAGATTGATGCCAGCAGGGTCAGGTTTTGCCGTGCAGCAATCACGGCTAATGATCGTGTTATCCGTGAAGTAATCGCTGAGCCCGCAGGCTGCCAATGTAGCGTTGGCAATCTGTTTGCCATTGCGGGTCACGATTCCCAGTTCAGCCCCTTGCTCACGAAGCTGATCCAGTAGCTCTACACAGCCTGGTTGTGGCTGTGCGTCTGCAGCCATATCCAGTTCCATGGCATCCAGTTCCCGGTGTTTTTGTTCGGCATCGGCTGCGGGCAGGGCGGCCAGCGCTTCGAGTATGGGTACTCCCACAGGCAACGATAATTCGGCTCGCATGGCGTCAAAGTCATGCATGGCCTGAGTTAGCGTGCCGTCCATATCGAACAGCCAGTATTGCTTGTTTTTCAGATTCATCTGAACAGTGTAATCCACTCTCGTATCGTTCGGTGAGAACGGCATAATTGAGAATTGCTCTGTCTATGAGCATCCATCACTGGAAACACCGTGAGACCTTGTCGGAAGCGTGTCAGTCTTACTGGAGAGGCAGGATGCGGGTGTGCATCGATGGATACAGACCGTGATCTTTGTATCCATGTCGTGGTCTACACTACACTCTGGTCATACCCGGTATCGTTAGCATCCTGAATTCATTCTGTAAGCGCTTCCTGCTGGCCAGCGTCGTATGGCTGATAGCCTGGCCGCTGCTGTACTACGTAAAGATTGGCGAGATTACAGGCCCAAAAGCGTGGTTCTGGATAGTGGGAGA
>CALLPU010000075.1 GCA_938016235.1 uncultured Granulosicoccus sp.
CGTTCTTTTGCGTATCGTCCAACCTGGCCGACGGTCGTGAAGTGATTCATGATCGGGGCCTGCTGTGGGAAATCGTACGCAGTACCATCTCGCTGCCGGGTGTGTTCTCACCGGTACCCACTGCAAACGGAGATCTGTTAATCGATGGCGCTGTGCTCAACACCTTTCCGGTGGACATCATGCTGGAGCGACTCAGCGGCAAAGGACACATTATCGGCGTGAACGTCAGCCACATCCCCGAGCAGTTCAACTACTACGATTTTGGGCCGACCTTGTCTGGCTGGGAAGTCTTGTTGTCCAGGATTAACCCGTTTGTGGAAACCATCCAGATTCCTCGCATAGCCGAAACACTCTTACGCGCTACCGATATCAAGAGTATCGAGCGACTCAACGAAGCCAGAAACGCGCTTGAAATACTGGTTGAGCCTAACGTGCGTTCGATCTCACTGCTCGACTTCAAATCATATGCGAAGATCAGTGAGCTGGGATACCAGGAAGCGAAGCGCGTGTTTGAAAGAAATGGCCTGTGTGACACCACGACCCACACAAAAACGGGAACGCTGGCAGAGCCCGGTGTTAATCTGGCGGACGCAGCACTGATTCCAGGTTCTTAGCGCCCTCGGCAAGGTGAAGTGCTGTAACACCATCGCGATTGGCGATCGACGGATCTGCGCCAAAGCTCAGTAACAGTTCAACCAGGCTTCGATCGCCCGCCGATACCGCGTGGTGCAATGCCGTATTGTCGTATTCGTCCTGCGCATTGATATCGGTGTCGGGCAACTCCAGCAACAACCTGGCAGTATCGATGTAGCCATTGTCCACGGCCCGCAGTAATGGCGTGTACCGGTAAACATCTCGAACCTGTGCATTGGCGCCTTTGTCGAGCAACCACTGCAACAGGTTCCGGTTGCCTTTTGCAGCCGCGATGGTCAACGCCGTCCAGCCATTGGATCCGACAACGTGAATATCTGCCCCTTGTTCGTATAACCAGTCAACCATGTGTGGTTGATTTCCCAGCACCGCGAACATGAACGCAGTACCTTGGGTGATCGTCGTCTCGTGCACACTGGCACCGCCGGCAACCAGACTCTTCGCCAGGGACAAATCCCCTTCCTTGCTGGCCACCATCAATGCCGATTTACCGTTCGATGCGGTCACTTCCAGCAGCGCTGCCAGGTTGTACCGATCACGTAGCCGCGCCAGTTGTTCGGTCTGGTCGTTACCGATGGCGCTGATCCAGGCGTGGCGAGTTTCAGCTCCCAGCTTTTGACGCACAACACTGAGCCGCTGCGTAGGCTGCTTTTCGATGGCAATGGCATTGCCACAGGCTGACACCACCAACGAGGTGAACAAGACAGCGATGCGTGAGCCTGGGCTGATCATGGGCGCCGTGGTTAAGCCAGTTGCAGCGATGCAACGGTATCGGTAAACACCTGATCGGGATCGTAGTGGCCCATCATGCGGATGACAGCGTCCCGGCCGACCGCTTCATCGAGCAACTGACGAAAACCGGTTTGCATGGCCTGCGACATGGGAATTTGTTGTCGGTGTAGCACCTCACAGTAGGGATTCCCGATAAACAGAGGCAGGTGCGACTGCTCGCTCAGTAATTTGAGACTTTCAAAATGCGATGGGCTGTGCCCGGTCAGGAACAGAAGCGTACCGCGGCTGGACTGCACCGGAGTGCCTATCTCGATGCCAATTTCTATCAGCGTCCCTTTCTCATGTTCGTGCAAATCGGCATCCAGCTCAACCGAGAACGGTCCGCCCAGCAGCTTGCCGCCTGTCAGACAAGGCGCGTTTTCCGGCAATACAAAGAAAATGGCCGCCTGCCATTGTTCGGCTTCGATCTGTATGGGAACGCAACTTACCGTTACGTTAGCGTTGTGCATGAGAACAACGACATCATCGGGAAATCGCTCAACGGAAGACACGCGAACATCCTGCACACTCAGAGGATTGCACCATACCATTGATAGCGACGCTGTACAGACCGGATAGCGACTGAAATTGACTGCCGGTCACTTCTTACATGACCGGCAGTACAGGTTAGCCGACTAGCTCGTTGCTGAAGCTCGAGCGGTTCCGGTTTGTGACGTGCCCTCAGGCTCGATGATCTTGCCTTTGGCTTCTACTGCATCGAACCATTGATCATGATGCTGCTTGGCCCACTCAGCAGAAACGTAGCCCGTGGACATGCCTTCAAAAGCGCCTTCGGTGCCAGCAGTTCCGATGTAAATATGACCGAGAGCGATTGCTGTCCAACCCAGGGATAGCACGGCGTGTATGACCATCGCCTGCTGCATGTCCGGGCGCGTGCCTGAGGCAAACGGCAGAAACTCAGCCCAGGCCGGTATGGCAATGCCATACACCGGCGCTACCATGATCAGGCCCGTTACACACACGGCGAGGCCAACGATCGTGACCAGCCAGAACCACACTTTCTCGCCAGCGTTCATGCGCCCTGCAGGAGGATGAGTTTTGCTGAACAGTCCACCACCCTGCTTGAACCACTGCAGATCAGTAGCACTGGGAAAGTTGTGCCATATCCACATCACAATCATCATGACGATACCCACAGAGAACACCGGGCCAAGTACATTGTGAATAGTGATGGAGGCTTGCGCCCAAAGCGCAAAGCCAGCCTTGCCCAGCAACGGTATGAGCAGGGTCTTTCCAATCAGCATGCTGACGCCGGTAATAGCCAGAGCGATGAACGATATCGCGGTCACCCAATGCACAAGCCTGTCGAGCCAGTTCCACCGCTTTATCTTTCTACCTGACGGTTTTTCATCCAGCTTGTTCTTGCCGTGTATCAGGTGATAAAGCAACAGGATGACGAACATGCCCACTACCAGCCACGGCAAGTACTTGGCCAGCGTGTTATCACGCACTTGCTGCCAGTTGGTGCCGCCAGGGGCAATGAGCACACCGGTTTCCTGCCCTTGTACGGCAGTGTATCCACCCACCCCTTCCTTGACCGCACGCCAGTAATTGGATCGAGGATTAACCGCGGATCCAACGTCCTGGGCTATAGCGTCGTTACCCAGAAAGTAAACCGAATAGCTGGCCAGCGGCAGTATAAACGCCATGCCCAGGATACCTAGCACACTGTACAGGGCAATACGCCGTTTCCTGGCGCCGCTCATTTTGGGGCGAACCTTTGTTTCACTCGGTGATGTCGACTGAGTTGCCATGGCTGTTACCCCTCGCCATAGGCAGTTTCCCAGCCCCAGGTCTGGGGACGACCACCGCGGCGCAGCACACGCTCTCGATAAATATCGGCGATTTCATCACCGTCACCGGCAATCAGAGCACGGGTTGAGCACATCTCTGCGCAGAGTGGAAGCTTGCCTTCGGCAATACGGTTGCGACCATACTTCTCGTACTCGGCATCACTGAGATCGGCCTCTTCAGGCCCGCCGGCGCAGAACGTACATTTGTCCATTTTTCCGCGCGCACCAAACGACGATTGCTGTGGGTACTGCGGCGCACCGAATGGACACGCATAGAAGCAGTAACCGCAACCGATACACAGGCTTTTGTCATGCAACACGATGCCGTCATCGGTTGTGTTGAAACAATCAACCGGACACACCGCCTGACAAGGCGCATCACTGCAATGCATGCAAGCGACAGAGATCGATTTCTCACCCGGTTTACCGTCGTCCAGTGTGACCACTCGACGGCGATTCACACCCCAGGGCACCTCGTGCTCGTTCTTGCAGGCGGTCACACAGCCATTGCACTCAATACAACGTTCGGCGTCACACAAAAATTTCATTCTTGCCATGGTTATATCCTCCCTCAGGCCGCGGTTATCTTGCAGAGCGAGCACTTCGACTCTTGCATCTGGGTAACGGAGTCGTAGCCATAAGTCATGGTTGTGTTGTCAGACTCGCCACGAACATACGGATGAGTGCCTTCCGGATACTTGTCCAGTAAGTCTTCACCCTGATAGACACCGCCAAAATGGAACGGTGTGAACACGACACCTCGTGCCACTCGATCAGTCACCATCGCCTTGACATGGATCTTGCCGCCCTCAGGCCCTTCGAGCCACACCATTTGCCCATCCTTGATACTGATGTCGTTGGCATCGGCCTGATTGATTTCGACAAACATGTCCTGCTGCAGCTCTGCCAGCCACGGATTGGAGCGAGTCTCTTCGCCACCACCTTCGTATTCAACCAGACGTCCGCTGGTATGGATCAATGGATAATCCTTCGAATAGTCAGTTGCCTGAATGGAACCATAGCGCGTGGGCAAACGATAGTGAGACTTGCGATCTTCGTAGGTTGGATAATCCTTGACCAGATCATAGCGCGCTGTATAAAGCGGCTCACGGTGAACCGGTACGGGGTCCGGGAATGTCCACACGTTGGCACGCGCCTTGGCGTTACCAAACGGCGCACAGCCGTGGGCTATGGCAACCCGTTGAATACCACCAGACACATCGGTTTTCCAGTTCTTGCCCTCTGCAGCAGCCTTTTCATCGGCCGTCAGGTCGTCCCACCAACCCAGTGTCTTCAACATGTCGGCGGTGAACTCAGGATAACCATCTTCGATCTCGGAACCCACAGACCACGAATCTTCGGCAAGAAGATTAACCCCGTCGCGCTCAACCCCGAAACGCGCTCTGAAATTCAGGCCGCCTTCAGCAACTGACTTGCTCGGATCGTATAGATTGGGTGTACCGGGATGGGCCATTTCAGCAGTGCCCCAGCATGGCCATGGCATACCGAAATACTCACCATCCAGGGGGCCACCCTTGGCTTGCAGCGTGGTTTCATCGAACGTGTTGCGATGCTCCATATGCGCCTTGATGCGTTCCGGGCTCTGGCCCGTGTAACCGATGGTCCACATGCCGCGGTTGAACTCCCGCGTGATGTCTTCAATCAATGGCTCGTCGTTGGTGACTTCGATGTTCTTCGTCAGCTCATCACCGAACCCGAGCTTGGCCGCCAGCTTGTACATGATGGTGTGGTCCGGCAACGCCTCGAACAGCGGAGCAATGACCTGATCACGCCATTGCAGCGAGCGGTTGGAAGCGGTAACCGAGCCATAGGTTTCGAACTGAGTGCAGGCTGGCAGCAGATACATGCCATCCTTGCGATCAGGCAAAACTGCGGTGTGCGTCGGATACGGATCAATAACCACGAGAAGTTCGAGTTTCTCCATGGCAGCCTTCATTTCAGGGCCGCGGGTTTGCGAGTTGGGTGCGTGCCCCCACAACACCATGGCGCGGATGTTGTCTTTCTGGGCAATGTTTTCCTTGTCTTCGAGTACCCCGTCTATCCATCGCGATACCGGCATGCCGGCGGTGTTCATCGGCTGGAGATCCTTGTCGCCCTTCTTCTCATAGGAGCCTTGATCAAAGCGGTTCTTGACCCATTCGTACTCCAGATCCCAGACACCAGACCAATGCTTCCAGGCTCCGGCTGACAAGCCGTAGTAGCCAGGCAATGTATGTGACAGCACACCCATATCGGTGGCGCCCTGCACGTTGTCATGGCCGCGAAAGATGTTGGCACCGCCACCGGACACACCGATGTTGCCCAGTGCCAATTGCAGCACACAGTAAGCGCGCGTGTTGTTGTTACCAATGGTGTGCTGAGTGCCGCCCATACACCAGACGATCGTTCCCGGACGATTCTCGGCCATGGTTTGCGCCGCCTGCTTCAGCTGTGCCTCTGGTATTCCAGTGACACGCTCGGTTTCGGCGGGTGTCCACTTTGCTACCTCTGCGCGGATGTCATCCATGCCGTACACGCGCTGCCGGATGTATTCCTTGTCTTCCCAGCCGTTTTCAAAGATGTGCCACAGAATGCCCCACACAACCGGCACGTCGGTACCCGGTCGCATTTGAATGTACTGATCGGAATGGGCAGCCGTGCGTGTGAATCGCGGGTCTACAACAATCAGCTTGGAGCCGTTTTCCTTGGCCTTGAGAATGTGCTGCATCGCAACCGGATGCGCTTCCGCGGCATTGGACCCGATAAAGAACATGGCCTTGGACTTCTGCATGTCGTTGTACGAGTTGGTCATGGCGCCGTAGCCCCAGGTGTTCGCCACGCCGGCCACTGTGGTTGAGTGACAGATGCGTGCCTGGTGATCAACGTTGTTAGACCCCCAGAGCGCCGCAAATTTGCGGAACAGATAGGCCTGCTCGTTGTTGTGTTTGGCTGAGCCCAACCAGTACACCGAATCGGAAGTGGACTCCTCACGGATCTTGAGCATCTGATCACCAATGTCAGTGACGGCCTCATCCCAGGAGACGCGTGTCCATTTGCCATCGACCAGCTTCATGGGGTACTTCAGGCGGCGCTCTCCGTGGCCATGTTCTCTGACCGCTGCGCCCTTGGCACAATGCGCGCCCATGTTGATCGGCGAATCGTAGTCTGGCTCCTGACCGGTCCAGACGCCATTTTGCACTTCAGCAATGACGCCACAACCTACGGAGCAGTGTGTGCAGATGGAATGCTTCAGCTCAGTCTCGATTCCTTCCTTTGCATAGGTGTCAGCCGCCTGTGCCTTTCTCAGCATGCTGGGCCCAGCGGACACTGCCAATGCAGCACCACCCGCCGACAAGCCGGAATTTTTCAAAAATGTACGTCGGTTAACCGTGACACCCAACAGACCTGTGGACGTGCTGGCCAGTGAGTCTTGTGACGTCGCGGCAGACTGCCCGCTTGCCTTGCGTTTCAGTTTCATACCTGTCTCCTGCGAATTCTACAACCGGGGCGCTGGCGATCGGTCGCCATGCACCGGCCCATGAATGAAGTGTTGATGACGATGCGTTGCAGCAACGGCTAGAACCGTGCGCGGGCGTAATAACGACTGACGTACTCGTTGCGCTCGTAGCCCTTGTTCTTCTTAGCGGGATGGTCTGGCGCGGCAATCGGCTCCACGACGTCACTGGCAACTACCGCACCGGTGGCAACCGCACCACCTGCCACTGCAGCACCTTGCAGGAAGCCACGACGGCGAGCATTGATAAAACGGGGGGTTTTCGTGTCAGTCATAGAGTCATCCTCACAGCGCAAGGCCTCGACGTGAGCCTTGTCAGTTGTTGGTCAGTCAGCTCTGCATGTCCAGAAGCTGTTGTTCGAATTCGAAAAAGCTCTCACCAAAAAATCCGACCGATCGGTAGAAATGCGCGGAGTTGGCGTTCTGCATATCGGTAAAAAATCGATTCACCCACGGAGCCAGATGATCGTTAAAGAATTGCTGTTGCGTCGTGAGCGATATCTCATGGGCATTGCGAATGATCAACGCCATCGCATCGCACAAGGCGGCGATGTGATCTTCAGATTCCACTACCCCTTCCTGGCGTTCGATCCCGAGCTGCGCAAGGTCACTGCGTAAAACGGCTACCGGTTTTTCCATGAGAAAGCCGGTCATGTACCAGCTCCCGAACGGCACCAGTTCGCCCCGACCCACCCCCAGCAACAGTGCGAAGTACTCATCTTTCAGCGCGGCACAATCGCACTTGACACTGGCTTGCTTCAGCAGCTGCCAGCCCATGGCCAATCGGGTATCACCCGGCTCATCAGTGCCGTCGGCGTCACCAATACTGCGCAGCCGATCGAGCGTCTGCTCGTCGGGCGGGCCAGCCAGCAGATTACCGAGCAGCTCATACACGGAAGCACGCATCGCTTGCGCCTGATCGTGCAGGAACTCATGCTCGCTCTTGATACTGAGCACGGGTTGGTCGGTGGTCATCACATTCATCACCTCTAGTGTCGTTGAGCCGTTCCGGCAACTCAACCTGCGTCAACAAAATGAACCCTGATCCCATGAGGTCAGGGAAAACTCTCTCTTTCCGCGTATCAAAGCGGCAACGGTCCAAAATGTCGCACTGGCCGCCGTTATGACTCTTCCCGGTGCACGGCAATTCCACCGGCGTCCTCTTCGAACATGTCCCGCACACGACAATCCCCGCATAACTTCAGCCGCCTGACGGCTTTCTCGTCCTGAAACATCCAGTGGCCGGCCAGTTTGTCGGTCATCGTGTCGATCATCGCCTGAGTGGTGAACGCGGTATGACAGCGCACGCAATGAAAAGGCGTCTCCTCGTGCAACGTATCGACTCGTCGAGCTTCGACGCTGTCCCAGGTGTATTGGGGGCGTAGAGAAATCGCAGTCTCCGGGCAGGCTTTCTCACATAGCCCGCATTGCAGGCAATTGGCTTCGACAAAGCGCAGTGCCGGTGTATCCTGCCCGTCCAGCAGGGCTTTGGCAGGGCAAGTGGATACACAAGCCATGCACAAGGTACACGCCTTGGTATCAACCTCTATGCGTCCAAACGGGGCATGCGAGGGCAAATCAACCGTGATCGAATCTGGCTGGAGCTCTTTAAAGAGTGCGTCCAGCGCCAGCCTGATGGTCTGGCGTTTGTCGTTGTGCGTGGCGAAATCGTGGGGTGCGATAGCGCTCAATACACCCGGACCACCATCCGCCACCTGGGCAAGATGGTCGGCCAGTTGATCAGTGCGCACGGTACTTATGGGCATACCCTCCACACCCAGTGCAGCCATCAGCGGTTCTACCCACTGAATCTGCGATTGCACAGCCTGGTGGTTTGGGTCTACTGGTGCGGCATCGAGCAAGAGAATCAATCTCTCTGCGGGGCCGGCCAGCAACGTGAGCCAGAAATCAGCACCGAAGGCTGAGACTTCTTCAACAACCAGCGTTGTTACACTCGCTGGTAAGCTCATGGCATCCAGCGAGGTCTGTTGCGCCTCGGTATGCAGGACCACGGTATTCGTGGACTGGGCCTTGAGCGCGTCACGGGTCCGATTGATGGCATCGCTGGGTCGCGGATAGGCGTAAGTCATCGCGCCACTGGGGCACAGCGTGGCGCAGCTTCCACATCCCTGGCACAGAAACGGATCAACGCTGATCCCCTCACCGAAACTGGTGATGGCTCCGGTGACGCAAACGTCCACGCAGCGTTGGCAACCCTTCAGCTCGCTACGACTATGGGCACAGATACGGCTGTCGTAATTGAAGTATCGCGGCTTTTCAAAATCACCACGCAGCGTCACAAGCTCTTCCAACGCCTGTGCAATTGCCTCGTCCGTGGTTGCATGAAAATAGCCAAACGGCGGTAGCAGCATCGGCATGAGCGCCGCCTCTGACAAATCCAGCACCAGATCAAAACAACCCGTTTCCCGGAACGTGGCCACGCCCAGATCGAATGGCGCACCACGGGCATCGGCCGGATCTGAAACTCGAGCGGTATAGGCGCCCAGATGACCGGCGAGATCCAGCTGCGGCACCGTGAATACTGCAATCCCGGATTCGGTTAGCTGTTTGTCAACGCGCGCGGCATTGGCATCAATCTGCACAATCGTAAAACCCGAGGATGCCAGCGGCTGCGCCACGTTCAGTGCGTGAGCCGACTCACCGATGACGAGGCAATGCCCCAGCGAGACATATTGAATCTGCGAAGTCGCTTCACCCAGCGGTTGCTGCCCGGCAAAGCTCATCGGATCTCTGACGAAGGCAACCGGCTGTTCTTGCTCACTCATACTGTTTTCTCAGGGGAACTGGACATGGCATTGGACGGCACATCGGCTAACGATTCCGTGTCTCCCGCATCGGCGAGATCAGCGCCTGTATTTTCCGGTGCTTCCAAACCGACACCCTCCTCGTTCTTCGTAGCGACAGAATCAGATCCGGATTCGGCTGCCGAATCCGTCGAGCTTTCGCCATCGGCCGATGGCTGGTTCTGCGCAGTAGCACTCTCTGCATCCGCGTCATCACTATCCGCACGGGTATCGTCATGCGCCACAGCTTCGACTTCAGCTTCAGCAGCCAGTTTTTCCTGTTCAGCTTCGGCTGCCAGACGATCTCGCTCCTTGCGGGCTGCATGGAATTTCATATCAGCAGTTATCGTGTCCCCCAGCGGCTCGAATACCGTGTAATCCCCATCATAATCATTCAAACCGTCACGCACGTTGAACTGAGGCTGTTGGAAAACATGCCGCAACGCCGCTTTACGCAACGCAGCACTGACCCCCTTGTTGAAAAAGCCGCTGACATCACTGCTGGCGTGCAGACTCTCTATCGGTGGCATATCCGAATCAGTGAGTAAAGGCTCACCTTGTGGATCTGCGGGGTCGTTTGCCGGAGCATCAGGAACAGGGCCGACACCATCGTCTGCGGCGGGCGTACCCGGTTGAGAGCGGTTCGCCACGCCAACGTCGTGTTCTGCCACAGGAAGACCATCGATGTCTGCCACGTAAGGTTCGAGGGGTGTCACGTTTGTATCGACACTGCCAGAATCCCGTGTTGCTTCTTCAAGCACCGGTGGTACTCGTTGCTGGCGTTTCCGGCTCGACCAGCGACTGATGAAACTGCCGGCATTATCGTCATGAGTCATCGGTATTCAGCCTTGAGGATGCTCAGGCGACGCGCCACCTGCCGGGTTATCAGACCAGTTACGGCGTTTACGTTTTTTGAACGGTACGGGCTTGTAGTGTTGCAGTACAAAAGCTTCCATATAACGATATAGCTCTGGTGGGATCGGCCGGCTCAATACAAGCGCATCCGTTTCAGCGCACGCAGTGGCCTCGTCATAATCTATCGTGACAACCACGGGGCTGACGCCGCCCGAGGCACTCTCGGCGCTATCAGGATCATCGGTATCGTCACGGCAAACCACGTAAATCAACGGAGTATCGCCAATCAGGGCATGCCAGTACCGCTCGCAGGCATCCCGGTACAAGGTAACTTTATGTCCAGGCCAGGCAAACAAGTCCCCGTGTTCGGTTGTTCCTGCGGGTTCACCGGAAGCGGAATTGCTCTGACCGGCGGCCACGCTGTCACCCACAGCAACCGCGTGCAGGTACCACGAAGGCATTGACCAGAACGAACGCTTTATCATGCGTCGTTCGAGCAGTACGGTAACGGACAGGCTGAGTCGGGAAGATGACTGAGCACTCATAAGGGTGAGGAAACGCTGCTGGAACCGACCGACACTATTGCATGTGTGTCACAGGTGTTGAACCCTAATATCACCCTCCAGACCGTCAAATTAGCGTGTGGGGCGTAGATAATTTGGCTTTCGGAGAAATTTCGGGACAATTTGTCGCAAATTTACCCGCGATCCCTGTAAAACCACTGTGCCTGCCCCTTCACTTGCACCCGCCAGACTCTTACAGTCCTACGGGTGTCAACCGAGTTACCAGAATGAGCCACGCGAGCGCGCAATACCAACCCGAACTCAGCAATGAGGGCCTGATGCCGGCTCACGAGGTTGTCGCCATCAACGAGTTCGGCGAGTCTGTGAATGCACACGTTCCGGGTGAATTACCACTGACCATCCGAGTCGACGGCATGGAAGTGGTGACCTTGATGACACTGGGCACTCAACCCGAAGCGCTGACGCTGGGCTACATCCGCAATCAAAAGCTGATTGACGACATAGCGCTGATCAAATCCGTGGAAGTGGACTGGGATCGTGAGCTGGTGGATGTCACCACACACGCGGGCACCGGTATCGCTGACTGGCAAGAGAAGATGAAACGGCGCATCGTTACCAGTGGATGCGGCCAGGGCACCATTTTCAGCTGCACCGTCGATAAGCTTTACGAGGTAGTGCTGACCACACCGCAGCTCAGGCAATCCGAGATTTATCAGCTGATCAAGAGCGTTGGGCAGTTGAACGATGTCTACCGCGTATCCGGCGCTGTCCATGGTTGCGGCCTGTGCACTGCCACAGAATCGCTGATGCATATAGAAGACGTCGGTCGGCACAACGCAGCGGATGCCATCGCCGGTCAGATGTGGCTACAGGGCATTGACGGGGATGACAAGATTTTCTACACCACTGGCAGGCTGACGTCTGAGATTGTCATGAAAACAGCCTTCATGGGCATACCCACGTTACTGTCACGGTCCGGTGTGACTCAAATGGGTCTGGAACTCGCCAGGGAAATCAACATGACCATGATCGCCAGAGCCAAGGGGCGTCACTTCATGATCTACAACGGGCAGGAACACATGAATTTCGATGCCATACCGCCAGAGCGAAGAAACCCGCCGCCAACAAAAGGCATGCGCGATCTTGCTTGAGTAGCCGGTCATGAGCACACCCACGGAATCGCTGGGCACCGCGCGTGCCAACAAGACCAACTCAGCCTTTCTGACCGTGCCACAGCTGGCCGAGCTTCTCCACGTCAACGAAAAGAAAATCTATCAGCTCGCTGGATGTGGTGAGATACCCGGTACCAAGGTCACCGGGAAATGGATCTTCCCACGACGCTTGATAGAAGACTG
>CALLPU010000076.1 GCA_938016235.1 uncultured Granulosicoccus sp.
TGCAGGATCGGTATCGGTGAAGGTCACTTGTATATTGTTTGCACTGATAGCGGTCCAGGTGATGCCCTGATCGGCACCTATGTCAGTATCTCCCTGCCGACCGGTGAAATCAGAAAAGAACCTGAACTCGTTCTGATTGATACCATCGATGGTCAAAGGACTGTTGGTCGTTTCGCAGAGCCAGTGTGACGCAGCGTCCTGAAGTGAGTTGCCGTTAGTCAGCGCTGATGCAAGCGTATCGCTTGAACCCTCCTGAGATGCTGGTTGGCCGGAATTGCTGCTACCACCGCCACAGGCGGTGAGGGCAGCGGTGGTGGCGATGAGGCAGATGTTCTTTTTGAAAGGCATGTTGATTCGAAAGATTCCCGTGGTTGCGGCAAGTTATGGCTCTGTGTTGGCAGAGCTGTTTGCTAACTGGGATAAACAGTACGTGAAGTAAGGATACTTGGGTGTGAATATTTCCGTTCCCGAAGGTGCATGATCGTGTCTTTTTTTAGTTCGCAGCTGGCGGTTGCAGAATGATGTTGTCAGGCGACCAACCGACTCGACCCTGTGAGCAATTTCCTGCATACCGGTCACTGTGTACGGAGTAGTCGGGGAAAGCACTCTGGTAACGCAAAGCTGAAGTGACAGCACGCGATCACGGTTTGTGCAGCGCGATGGTTAATATTCACTCAGCACAGTGTTAAAGCTACGCCGCCTGCAAAAAATTCCCTTGTATCGTGAGACGTAGATTGTCAGGGATCAGAGTTCCCTGCCAGCTTCTGACCAATACAACCAAAGGAAAAACGAACATGTTGAAACGATATCTACCACTAGTGCTGCTGAGTTCGATGGTGTCCACCACCGCTCAGGCAGATATTCATCTGGGTGTTCGTGCAGGCACCATGCTGATTGGATTTGATGACGTGACGGTCAGCGAGGATCCAATGAGCGTGGCCGCCTCGGTTGGATATGAATTTGATTTTATCAGGGGATTGTCGGTTGAAGCTGAAGCTTCACGCACAGTAACTGCCGGAACCGTGGTGGGCATTGATCTGGAAGTTGAAAGTCAGGGGCTGTACATAGCCTATGAAACAGCCGGAAATATTTACCTGCGAGGGCGTGTGGGCTACATGGATGCATCACTTGTGGCGGGCGACTTGTCTGAAGCTGAGGGTGGTGAGACTTATGGTTTGGCCATTGGCTGGCGATTGCCAGGTTTCAGCGTGGAGCTGGACTACACGGCGATCGATGATGATGTTTCCTTCGTTAACGTGGGTTTTAGATTCTAGTCTGATGTGTTATTGAATGTGCAAGTCCCTCAGGTTGGGTTCTTTTTCTCTTGCCTTGGCCTGGGCTGTGGAATCTGGTTAAACGCGTTACAGGCTCGGGAATGGTTTTGACGTGGCGCTGACGTGACTTGCAAATTCAATTGGCAGAGTCTGTGCAGGATGCCTCGGTTAGAAAATCTTTCAAGGCGGTGTTGAACTCGCGTGGTCGTTCTACCGGGGTAGCATGTCGACTGTCTTCAACAACCAGTAGCCTTGCATTGGGCGCAAGTTTAACCATGCGCTCTTTCCAGGCGAGTGGTGTGTAGTCCTGTCGTGCGGCGATCACGAGGATCGGCTGCTGGATGCGTGGAAGCCCTGCGATGAGATCCCACTGAATGATTGCGTTGAATGAGGCACGATAGGCTGCCGTATAGTTGCGTGCCGAGTGGGTGCGTTGTTCAGTCGTTGGAGGCTGAGACGGCGTTAACTCTACGCACCGCGAAGCCTTCGTTACTGAGTAATTGCAACAGACTCTGATCACCGGTCAGATGTCCAGCTCCAACAGCCATGAGTACATTGCCTGATTGCTTCATACGCTCATTGACCCACCTTGCCCAGGCATGGTTGCGCTTATACAGTATGGCGTTTGTGAACTCCTCGCTCTCAGCGTAGCCGTGCATGCTCTCTTGCATGGCTTCCCCTAACTCATCAATGCGTCCAGTCGCCCAGAGTTCTTCGAGAGAGCGCATCATTGTCCGTATGCTGTGAATCTGCTGCACGGTGCTGTTAAGAATGGTGATTTGCAACTGTTCGTCCAGGGAATCCAGAAAGCCGAGTTGTTCTTCGAAGCCTTCCAGTCCGATCATCGGTTTTTCATCGGCTGTTGCAGCCTGCGTAAGGATACTCTCCACGCCGATCTCAGGGCTGTATCCGGCCTGCATCATCGGTATTAGTGAGATAGTCATGAAGGCCATCCACGGTTCCAGTGCATCGAAGCTGCTGCTGGGAATACCCAGTCCAAACAGGGCATTCTCGAACTGTATGCGATCAGCAACGCTGAGTTTGGATCGTAAGGATTGTCCGGATTTGTCGACAGCCATGTCCACGATGATGGCTTGTTGTTCCTCTACGGCTGGTGGAATGGTTTCCACTACGATCTCGTCAGCCGCCTCGTAAGCTGACCTTACCTCTCCCGTGAACCACTGAACCCCGGGGCGCATCATGTGCATGGTGCCCAGGATTGAGATGGTTGTATCCTCGTCACTGACAATCCACAGTGCAGGGGTGGCCTGGGTTATCTCGTCGGCGTAGAGCGGCAGGTGCACCGAGGCTGCAAACAGCAGCGCACTGCATAGTAGAGCGGGTTTGAATGTCATGACGTACAGTAGTCTTATTGTTTGTGTTGATAGCGGCCGGCAGATGCTTCGCTACAGCGATCACAGCATGCCGTTTCTGCGGCAGGTCGCAGCTTTACAATTCCTCGAGAGTCCGATGATGGCGCGTTGCGCGCAAGCAGGCCGGTCGTCGTGCCGTAAGGTGATGGATCTCACATGAGCACGTGTGGTTCGCATCGTATGGCTTGAGCCGGAATGCCCAGGGACACTGTACAGAAACGGTGTTGTGGGTAAAAGGCGGTCTGTCTTGGAGTGCGTGAGCCGATTAACGGCTTGGGTGAATCGCGGATAGTGTGTTCCGGGTGGCTGATCGCACCGGTTTTCCAATACACTGGTTGCCCCAACGACTCAATTTTATAACTCAGGAGAGAGACCGATGAGACCCCTTTTCTTACTTGCCGCCTTTGCGCTGGTTGTGACGTCCGGGTATGCCACAGCGGAAACCCGTGTGACCTATAAGTCGGCGAAAACCGGTTCATCGTATTATCAGATGGCAGTAGAGCTTTCCGAAGCCATGAAGGCTGGAACGGCGGGCGATGTCAGCATCACCGTAGAGGAAAGTCAGGGATCTGTGCAGAACGTGATGGAGGCGGGTGTACGCACTGGAAACTATGTTTTTACCACACCGCCAGCACTCATTGGTTTGGCACAGTCTGGTAAAGCCATGTTTGAAGGCAAGCAAAACCCGGCGTTCGACAAGATTCGCGCTCTGTTCCCGATACCCTCACTCACGATGCACTTCGTGGTGTCCGGTAGTGCCGGGATAGACAGCTTTGCCGATTTGGAGGGCAAGACCATC
>CALLPU010000077.1 GCA_938016235.1 uncultured Granulosicoccus sp.
GTTCCGTCTTCGTCAATAACCTTATACAAGCCGTTTGTCTGCCAGCAGAGACCCGATTCCCTAATGATGCGTATTCCGGCGAAGCTGATCATCCATTCCGGCCCATGGTGATCACCGCGCAGAGCTAACGCGCGAGACTCAAGAATATCATCGCAGGTGATCAGCTTGGTGGATTGAGCTGCTGAGCCGAGTCGGCCATGGATCGCATCGATTTGCCCTTGAGTGCAATCCTGTGGGCGTTGTGGACCAGCCGGTCCAGAATCGCATCGGCAAGCGTGGCATCTCCGATCGCTGCGTGCCAGTCTTTGACCGGCAGCTGACTGGTGATCAGCGTGGATTTCGATCCATGACGATCCTCCAACAATTCCAGTAGATCATTACGTTGGCCCAGATTGAGTTTTTCCAGACCCCAGTCGTCCAGGACCAGCACGTCTGTTTTCGCCAACTGGGTAATGAGTTTTGCAAAGCGACCGTCATGATGAGCAATCGATAAGGTATCAAGCAGTCGCGAGCTGCGGAAATAACGAACCGAGTATCCTTGACGGCAGGCCTGTGTGGCCAGTACGCAACCCAGATAAGTCTTGCCGCAACCGGTAGGCCCAGTGAGAAATACGTTTTGATGACCCGAGATCCATTGACCGGAAAGCAAAGCGGCGAAGGCACTCTTTTGCAATCCTCGAGGATGGGTGTAGTTGACCTCATCCGGTTGTGCCTGGATCTTCAGCTGTGCGCTCTTGAGCAGACGTGCTACCCGCGTATTGCTCCGGGAGCACGCCTCCCTGTCGATGAGCAGTGAAAGCCGCTCATGAAAGCTCAGGTCATCATGTGTTGACGGTTGCTCGAGTTGTTGCTCGAACGCATCAGCCATACCGGCCAGTTTCAGTGTGCGCAGTTGCGCAACCAGTGCATTGTGTAGCATCGTTTTTTTCTCTGATTTATAGTGAAGTGTGATGACGAGGATGTCCGGCTTCGCCAACCGGTAGACTCATACGCTCCCGCGTTAACTGAAAGCTGTGGAGCCGCGAACGTTCTCGTGATTCTGCAGAAAAAGATCGTCTTGCAGTTCGGTATCGGAGGCGCTGTTCAACGGTTTGCTGTCAAGCCCTTTCTTCAGAATCGATTCCACGCTGGTGCGTGTTGGTGAGCCGATTTCAACGGCTCGCTCACAAGCCGCCTCCAAGCGCACACGATCGTATTTTTTCGCCAGTGACAGCAGTGCCAGCACCGAGCGAAAAGACTGTTCGGGCAGGCGCTTTTTGCGTAACTGTGTACGCACCACCTGCAAGGTTGATTGGCCAATATCACCCGCCCAGGACTCGAATCGTTCAACGGACCATTCACTCATGAACCGGTGCCCACTGGGCATGTGCTCGACGAGTGTTGAGTACCCCGCGCGAATCTGTGATCTGGGGTGGCAGGCAACCTGCTGCCCGTGCGCATAAACGCGAACAAGTTTGTTGCTTGCGCGTACTTCAACTGTTGTCTTGGCCAGGCTATGAGGTACTGAGTAGAAGTGGCGTTTGTACTCAATGTGGTAGTCCACGTGAACACCGGCATCGCGTATGTCAACATACTCGTAGGGAGCGGCGGGAAGAGCGCTAAGGGCCTGACGCTCCAGTTCCTCATACACACTTCTACGCGAGCCTGGCAGCTTCTGAAAAGGCCGGTCGTTGAGCGAGTCCAGCAGCTGCGCTATCGCATCATTCAACTGGCCAAGACTGAAGAAGGTGTGGTGGCGCAAACGCATCAGAATCCAGCGAGTAACCAGTAACACGTTCAGTTCGGCCTTCGCTTTATCTTTCGGATGACGAGCTCGAGCGGGAATAATGACCGTGCCTGAGTAGTCCGCCCAACTCTGATAAGCCGGGTTGATGGTCGCCACCCAGGGCCGTGATTTGGTGACGGCAGATTTTAAACAATCGGGTACGACGATCTGAGTGATTCCACCAAAAAAAGCAAAGGCTGCATTGTGACTATGTATCCAGTCCGCCTCGGTTTGAGATAGCGAGGCGTGAGCAAAGGTATAGCCAGAGGCGCCAAGCACGGCAACAAATATCTGGGCCTTGATAAATTCGCCACTGCTGGCGTTGACGATCGGTACAGTGCTGCCGGCATAGTCCACGAAACATTTTTCACCGGCGATATGAACCTGGCGCATCGAGCGCTTTTGCGTGCCTAGCCAGTGGTTGTAACGATGGCAGAACTGCGAGTAGCTGTAGCCGTTGTCTGGGTGCGCCTCTCGGTACTCTTGCCACAGCAGCATCAGCGTCATCCCTTTGGTTTTCAGTTCGTGCTGCAGCGCTGGGAAATCGGGAGGTGCAAAATCAGCCTGCTTTGCATTCTTCCGCGTGGGGAACAGGGCAGCGCCCAGCTCACGCTCACCCATGCCCGCAGGCAGAGGCCATGAGAGCCCGGCCGTTCGGGCACGGCTCAGGTAGTTCGCTACGGTGCCGTAGCCGATGTTCTGGGACGTGGCAATCTGCCGCTGGCTCAAGCCAGCCTCGAAGTGCAGACGCAGGATGGAGTGGATCTTTCGCATTGGGAGTCTCGGTGTAGCCAAACCTGCGTTCTCGGGTTGAAGGAGAACGGCAGGATAGTGGCTGGAAAAACAATGCGTTAGATCTGATTCTGGCCGATGGTGATCACCGATTCTGGCATCGTGATCACCGATTCTGAATACCAGCGAAAAATGATCACCTTCAGACCAGAATCACCGATCACCATCAACCAGAAACGGTGATCACCTTGCTCCAGAATGAGTGATCAGCAACGTCCAGAATATGCAACAGGTTCAAAGTGTTGTTCTATTTGCTTTTTTGTAAAACATGCACCTTGTGACAGTATGAATACAGAGAAATTTCTCACTATTGATTTATGGTTGATTGTAATACCGCTTTACAATCACGTACTGCTTACCACATTCGTCATGGATTCAAGGGGCCATTGCCCCAGGCAGTCGCTGTGCTGCCTTGTCAAAAGTATAGAAACCCGATAGCCTTTCTGCACGCTGGAGTGCAAACTTCTTTGCGCAATTAAGTATCAATGCATCCTGGAAATCTAATTTCTTCAGATTTCTTCCATTCCATTTGACATAGTCATCTAACGTTTGCCACACCGTTTGAGGATCTTCAAAAATGATCTTCGGCTCCTCAAATAATGCTTGGATCGTGGAGACAACATTCGATTGTGTTGCATTGTACTTTTTCCCGCATAGCGTCCATAGAGTTTCTGCGAGCACCACATTTGATACAAGCACGTCTTCTTCTCCATTAATCAGACTACTTGCTTTTCCGAATTGCTTCAGATCATCTTGCAACAGATACCGTAGCAAGACATTCGTATCTATTGCTATCACCTTAGTGCGCTTTGTCGGGACTGTTCATCTGTCATGGACTTATCTCCTTCTAAGTCACGCAGAATTCCTTTCGCAGCCATAGGACTCTTTTTGATAGCTGTGAGCTTGCCACTGGCCACGTAGAATTCTAACTCGTCACCAGGCTCTATACCCAACTCTGCACAGTACTCTGCCGGAATCGTGATCTGACGTTTGGAACTCACTTTTGACACTTTCACTCCCTTTACATTCTCACTCATAGTAAAGATATGCATTCTTTACTATGATGTCAATGGTAAAGAGTCTCTGGCCATCTAGAATTGTGAAATTGCGCGGAGCTGCGCCGAGATGGCTTCAAGCTACCAACTTCCTTCTAGAGTTAGCGCTAATTCCCCGTGTAATGGGCTTTCCCCATCGCTGAGTACTATGCGTGATAAGACACCCTACTCGCATGCGGCCGCCATC
>CALLPU010000078.1 GCA_938016235.1 uncultured Granulosicoccus sp.
TTACAAGTTGCCTGCCAACCCCGCCCCGCAGTTAACCTGCAGGTCGGATCATGCACTCACCCGCGGCGTTCACTGTGAACGGGATTGCATCAGCGCTTGATACCACAATGCGCTGTCTTTCAACGTTCGAGTCTGTGTGGCGTAGTCTACGTGTACCAGTCCGAAGCGCATGTCGTAGCCTTCGGCCCATTCGAAGTTATCCATCAGGCTCCAGGCAAAGTAACCTCTGATATCAACGCCCTGGTTGATGGCTTTGGCCACCGCTGCCAGGTGTTGCTGCATGTATTCGGTTCTGGGAGCATCGGCAATACGTCCCTGTACTACATCATGATTGTAGGCAGCCCCGTTTTCGGTGATATAACACGGTGGCAGGGTGTATTGATCCGATAGTTTGAGTAGCAGATCAGTCATGGTTGATGCATCAATTTCCCAACCGATATCGGTTCTCGGTACTGATGGGCGCTCGAATGCCTTCGAGGCGGGGTAGGCATTGGACGACAAATCCGCATCAGTCACATAGTGCGGGCAGTAGTAGTTCAAGCCCCAGTAGTCCAGTGGCTGGTGAATGGTACTCATGTCGTCCTGCCAGCCGGAGGGCAGACGATCACCGAGTGCGTCAACGACTGCCTGAGGGTACTGAGCGTTGAACAGTGGGTCGAAGAACAGTGCGTTGTTAAACGTTTCATGGCGCTGAGCAGCAGCCAGGTCTTCATCTCTGTCAGTGGCGGGGTAGACCGATTGGGCGTTCAATACGATACCCAATGGCACAGTATCCCGAGAGGCGCGCATGGCCTGAACAGACAGGCCGTGGGCGAGATGTTGCCCGTGTACGACCGCCAGTGTGGTGTCCAGGTTTTTCTTGCCCGGAGCGTGTACCCCATGCAGATGGCTGAGTATGGAAGAGCACCACGGTTCGTTGAAGGTGGTGACTGCATCAATTCGATCACCGTAGTGATCCATCACTGTCGCTGAATACTCGGCAAACGCTTCGGCGGTGCCGCGATCTGTCCAGCCGCCCTTGTCAGCCAGCGCCTGGGGCAAATCCCAGTGATACAGGGTGGGAAAAGCGCGAATACCGCGTTCCAGACAGCCATCAATCAGCCGGTCGTAGAACGCCAGACCTTTGGGGTTGAGAGCGCCTTTTCCTGAGGGGTACAGGCGTGGCCAGGCGATGGAAAAGCGATAGGCATCGACCCCCAGCGACTGAACCAGGTCCAGATCGCTTGCCCATCGATGATAGTGATCGCAGGCGTTGTCGCCGGTGTCGCCGTTCTTTACTTTTCCCGGCGTGTGTGAAAACGTATCCCAGATAGAGGCACCGCGACCATCGGTGGTCACGGCGCCTTCTATCTGGTAGGCGGCGGTTGCCACGCCGAATACGAAGTTGGGAGAAAAACGCAGAGATTCTGACGTCTCTGCGTTCTGGTCTATCGGGTCGGACGATGGGGTCACTTAGAAGAGTCCTTCAATATCGCCTGCATCGTTAAGTTTGATCACCTCAGCCGAGGGTTGTCGAGGCAGGCCTGGCATGGTCATTATCTCACCACAAACCACCACGATAAAGCCAGCTCCGGCTGATAACCGAACTTCCCTGACCGGTACGGAATGCCCGGTGGGTGCGCCACGCAGATTCTGATCCGTGGAAAAGCTGTACTGGGTCTTGGCCATGCAAACCGGCAGATGACCGTAGCCTGCCTCTTCCCATTGCTTCAACTGATCGCGAATCTTCTTGTCGGCCAATACCTCATCAGCACGGTAAATCTGTTTTGCGATGGTCTCGATTTTATCGAACAACGGCAGTTCATCGGCATACAACGGGCTAAAGTTGGAAACACCGCTATCGGCAATCTCGGACACGCGTGTCGCCAGTTCCTGTGTACCGGCAGAACCGTCCGCCCAGTGCTTGCACAGAATGGCTTCAGAACCCAGTGATTCCACATACTGTTTGACGGCTGCCACCTCTGCATCCGTATCAGTGAAGAAGTGATTGATAGCCACGAGCGCAGGCACACCGAACGATTTAACGTTTTCGATGTGCCGTCCCAGATTCGCACAACCCTGATTGACCGCGTCGACGTTCTCTTCACCCAGATCTTCCCGGGCGACCCCACCGTTCATTTTCATGGCGCGAACCGTCGCTACTATAACGACTGCATCGGGCGCAAGGCCCGCCTTGCGGCACTTGATGTTCATGAATTTCTCGGCACCCAGGTCGGCACCGAATCCGGCTTCAGTGACTACATAGTCGGCAAGCTTCAAGGCCGTCTTGGTAGCAACCACCGAGTTACACCCGTGAGCAATATTGGCAAACGGCCCACCGTGTACGAACGCCGGATTATTTTCCAGTGTTTGCACCAGGTTAGGTTGCATGGCGTCCTTGAGTAGAACGGTCATGGCACCATCGGCTTTCAGGTCGCGGCAGTAGATCGGTGTCAGGTCGCGGCGGTAGGCCACAATGATGTCCCCCAGACGCTTTTCCAGATCTTCCAGGTCGTTTGACAGGCACAGGATTGCCATGACTTCCGATGCCACCGTGATATCAAAGCCAGCTTCTCTCGGGAAACCGTTTGTCGCACCGCCGAGGCTGGTGGTGATCTGGCGCAGCGCACGGTCATTCATGTCTACCACCCGTCGCCATACCACGCGCCGCGAATCGATCTCCAGTGCGTTACCCCAGTAGATGTGGTTATCGATCATTGCCGACAACAGATTGTGCGCTGAGGTGATTGCGTGAAAGTCACCGGTGAAGTGCAAGTTCATTTCTTCCATCGGAATGACCTGCGCATAGCCACCACCTGCTGCGCCGCCTTTCATGCCGAAGCAGGGGCCCAGTGAGGCTTCGCGGATGCAGATAGCGGTTTTCTTGCCTATTGCATTAAGCCCATCGCCCAGACCCACGGTGGTGGTGGTCTTGCCTTCTCCGGCGGGCGTGGGGTTAATGGCCGTGACCAGAATCAGTTTGCCATCAGGCTTGCTCGCTTGATCGGCAATGAACTCAGCAGATACCTTCGCCTTGTCGTGCCCATAGGGCAGCAGATGCTCACTGCCTATTCCCAGCTTGGCACCGATTTCCTGAATGGGTTTCTTGGTGGCTGCACGTGCAATTTCGATATCTGTCAAATGGGCCATGATGTGTTTGGGTCTCGCTGTGTGGCGGGAAATACCAATCCCGTGGAAGTGGATTAAAGGTTATGCAGTGATGTGGTCACTGCGTGCAGAAAGCTGTGCGCCGATGAACGGGGAGAATACAACCGGAATCTGTGTGTGTCGGGGCGTTCGATGATGACAGATATATGCTCCATGGAAGTGCGGGCCACGTTCAGAGCTCCAAATTCGTTGTCGGATAAATCGATGGGGCAGATACGCTCCAATGCACTCACGCTTGAAGCTCCATCGAGTTCGAGTACCACCCAGCTGTCGGATTGATCGGTCAGATAAGCAGCATCACCCACAAGACAGGCAAGTTCCGTTACCGGATTTTGCTGTTGCGATGCGCTCACCCTGAAACACTGATCGGCTTGTAGGCCTAACAATGCAGCTTCGTCCCCGGCCCGTTCGATGGTGCCGGTGGCTGGCCATGGTAGCCCGATTTTTTCCTGGAGCAACGTGCTCAGCGCATCCCGTGCACCTGATGATACCGCGATAGACACAATATCAAGTCCGGTGACTTCCCGTAGATGCGTATCACCGAAGTTCTGCGTGTATCCGCCCAGAGCGGATTCGGGTTCGAGTGAAAGATCAGCCACGTAGTCTTTCTCCGTCGGGGTCAACAAAATGCGGTGATACGATCTTCACCGGAATGAATTCATTGCGCAATGGATCAGCGGCTACCACGGTTTCACCGATTCGCTGAGATCCGTTTTCGATAAATCCGAGTCCGATGGAGCTGTTCCTGTCTGGCGAGAAGGCCACCGATGTCATCCAGCCCTGGTCGTTGTCGAGTGTGGCTTCAGCGTCTCGATCGATGAAGTGTGCGCCGGCGCGAAGTGACACGCTTGCATCTTCGGGAATAAAGCCAACCAGCTCAATGGCGTTGTCCTTGTTCATCTGGCTACGGCGTGATAACACCGCGCCGATACAGTCTTTTTTCTGTGACACCATACGACCCAGACCCAGGTTCGCTGCCGTGGTCTGACCATTGAGCTCATTGCCTGCCGCATGGCCTTTTTCGATGCGCATGACACCCAGTGCCTCAGTGCCGTACGGTGCTGCACCAAAGGCTTCACCCGCTTTCATCAAGGCTGCCATCAAGGCATTGCCGTAGCGTGCGGGTACTGCCACCTCGTAGGCGAGTTCGCCTGAAAAGGAAATACGGAATAGGCGGGCCGGCTTTCCCTGGCAGACACTGAGTTCGGCACAGGCCATGAACGGAAACGCCTCGTTGCTGATGTCGAACGGTGCATCCACAATGTTCTCCAGCAGACGCCGCGCGTTGGGTCCGGCCACGGCGAACTGGGCCCATTGCTCAGTGGCCGATATCAGGTGAACATCCAGTTCGGGCCACAGGCACTGGCGGCAGAATTCCAGGTGCCGAAATACACTGACAGCGTTCGCCGTGGTGGTCGTCATGACAAAGTGCCTGTCGCCGAGTCGCGCCGTGGTGCCATCGTCCATGACAAAGCCATCTTCGCGCAGCATCAACCCGTAACGCACCTTGCCAACCGCGAGCGTGGAGAACATGTTTGCGTAGACTTTGTCGAGAAACGCACCTGCATCCGCTCCCTGAATGTCGATCTTGCCCAGCGTCGTCACGTCGCAGATGCCAACCGACGACCGAGTTTGCGTCACTTCCCGATCAACGCTCTGCCGCCAGTGAGTTTCACCTGATTTTGCGTACCATTGCGCGCGCATCCACATGCCGGTCTCCACAAAGGTGGCTCCGTGAGACTCTGCCCACTGATGGCTGGGTGTGAGACGGGTGGGGCGAAAATGCTTGCCGCGTGAGCGTCCGGCAAATGCCCCGATCGGTACCGGTGTGTACGGTGGGCGGAAGATGGTCGTACCGGTCTGCTCGATGCTCTTGCCATTCAATGAGGCCATGACACCCAGCCCCAGTACGTTGGACGTTTTCCCCTGATCGGTTGCCATACCCAGTGTGGTGTAGCGTTTCAGATGCTCCACGGACCGGAAGCCTTCCTGGAATGACAGGGCGATGTCCTTGGTCGTGACATCATTCTGCAGATCAACCCAGGATCGTCCCTGACAGTCTGGCACCTGCCACAGCGCTGAAATACCACTGTGCTCTTCATCGGCTTGAGGCGCAGAGGAGGCCGGGGCAGTGGTGGCCCCCAGCTCCTTGAGCACGTGCGTGGCCACCGCATGACCGCTTGTCAGCGCCTGGGTCAGTGTCATTGACCCGTTGGCGGCACCGGCCACGTGCATGTTCCCAGGCAGATCCTGCCCGGGAACGAAGGCGGCTATATCCTCTCGCCAAACCGGCCGACCCCGTTGGTGACACGTCAGGTGAACATTCGGGCTCCAGCCGCCGGTCACTGCCAGACAATCGCAATACACAGTCTGGCCGCTCGACAACGTGATGGAATGCAATCCCAGGCGTCCCTGCGTGCCGGTTACGAAGCTACCCATGAAAATCTGCGCACCGGGTACCGGAAAGGGTGCCGGGATGTTTCGTGAATCGATTACAGCCGATACGCTCGCACCGGCCTGTACCAGATCCATCGCTGTGCGCCAGCCATCATCGTTGTTGGTAAACACTGCCGTTTGCCTGCCCGGGGACACGCCGAAGCGATTGACGTAGGCTCTGACTGAGCCTGCGAGCATGATGCCGGGCCGGTCGTTATCGCCAAAGGCAATAGAGCGTTCCGTTGCACCAGCAGCCAGGATCGCGTGTTTACTGTAAATACGCCAAAGCACCTGACGAGCGCCAGCGGGTTTATCAGCCAGATGGTCGGTGCGGCGTTCGAGCGCGCCATAGATGCCATGGTCATAACAGCCATACACGGTGGTGCGCGTCATGAAGCGCACCCGCGGCATGGCACGCAGCTCTGCAACCGCGTTGGCCGCCCATTGTGCACCAGTCAGTCCGTCAACGATGAATGTTTCCATGTTCAACCGACCACCAGGCAGAAAGTCTTCATCGGCAATGATGACTCGCTGACCGGCACGGCCTGCGCTCAGGGCAGCACTCAGACCCGCAGCACCCGCACCGATAATCAGTACATCGCAATGCAGGAAGCCTTTGTCATAGGTTTCCGGGTCGGGCTCTCCGGACAGCGAACCCAGACCCGCTGCTGCGCGAATAACGGGCTCGTACAGCTTTTCCCAGAAGGCCTTTGGCCACATGAAAGTCTTGTAGTAGAAACCTGCGCTGAGAAACGATGACAGGCGATCATTGATCGCCATGACATCAAAACTCAACGGCCCCTTGTGGTTCTGGCTGCTAGCCTGAATACCGTCAAACAACTCCACCATCGTGGCGCGGGTGTTGGGTTCACGATAGGCACCGGTGCCCAGCTCAACCAGGGCATTGGGTTCTTCGGAGCCAGCCGTGAAGATGCCGCGCGGTCGGTGATACTTGAAAGATCGACCCACCAGCTGCTGGCCGTTGGCCAGTAGTGCCGAGGCCAGGGTGTCGCCAGCCATGGCGCGGTAGGGGCGTCCGTTAAAAGTAAAGGTCAGCGACTGTTCTGAGCTCAACAGGCCATGCCCTATTCGATGTGAGCCTGGCAACGCGAGTCTGTCACTCATGAGTTTGCACCCTCGCGCAGGTTCATGGCAACATCCCTGGCCAGCTCAACGGCCGTAATCGCGTGGGTCAGTGTGTTGCGGGTTATCACCAGCCACGAACGGTCCCCCTGTTCGTGGTACCACAGTTCGCGGTGTTCTCCGGCCACGTTATCGCGCAAGTGCAGGTAGTCATGAAAGCTGTCGAGTGCGTCGGCAGACGATGCATCGGGTCGGTTCAGCAACGCGGCATCGCCAAGGTAGACAAATTCGGCAGCGTCGCGCAGACCCAGCAACGGATGATCAATCAGCATGGCGATCTCGGGAACAATGGGAAATTAGTGCAGGTTAGGCTGAGCACCGGCACCTCGTTCATCTATTACAGCACCGTGTCGGAAGCGTTCAAGTTGAAACGCGGTTGCTGTGTCATGGGGTTGGTCGGTGGCCAGCAAGTGGGCGTAGCACCAGCCACTGGCTGGTGTTGCCTTGAATCCGCCATAGCACCAGCCGCCGTTAAAATACAAGCCAGGCACTGCAGTCTTGTCGATGTACGGTGAGCCGTCCATGGACATGTCCATGATGCCACCCCACATGCGCAGCAGGCGTGCTCGCCCGATCATCGGCATGATGGCCATGCCACCTTCACAGACATCTTCAACCACAGGAAGATTGCCGCGCTTGGCGTATGAGTTGTAGCCGTCGATATCGCCGCCGAAAACCAGCCCGCCCTTGTCGGATTGACTGATATAAAAATGCCCGGCGCCGAACGTGACAACACCGGGGATGACAGGCTTGAGCCCCTCGGAAACGAATGCCTGCAGCACATGACTTTCGATGGGCAGGCGTAAGCCCGCCAGGGCCATGACCTTGCCCGATGAGCCTGCGACACACACAGCGACCTTGTTGGCGGTGATGCGACCTCGCGTCGTGTCGACGCCCTTGCAGCGACCGTTTTCGATCATCATGCCGGTCACTTCGCAGTTCTGAATGATATCAACGCCGCGGCTGTCTGCACTGCGCGCGTACCCCCAGGCAACAGCATCATGGCGAACGGTGCCAGCACGGGGTTGATGCAAGCCGCCTTTGATGGGAAATCGTGCGTTGTCAAAATCCAGGAAGGGACACAGTTGCCTTACGCCGGATTCGTCAAGCAAGGTGGCATCGGCACCCGCCATGTGCATGGCATTGCCGCGGCGCGCGTAGGCATCTCTTTGTGCATCACTGTGATACAGATTCACAATGCCGCGCTGCGAAACCATCGCGTTGTAGTTAACGTCTTGTTCCAGACCTTCCCAAAGCTTCATTGACAGCTCATAGAATGGCTCGTTGCCTGGCAGCAGATAATTGGACCGGATGATGGTGGTATTGCGGCCAACATTCCCCGACCCGATCCAGCCTTTCTCAAGCACGGCCACGTTGGTGATGCCGTGCTCCTTGGCCAGGTAGTGCGCGGTGGCCAGTCCGTGTCCACCACCGCCAACGATCACGACATCGTAGTGTTGCTGCGGATCAGGTTCACGCCAGGCTCTCTGCCATCCTTTGTTGCCGGTCAATCCTTGTTTGAGCACTTGAAAGGCGGAATAGCGCATCGGCAGATCACTCGAGAGCAAAGGTCAAAAGTCCAGCCCACAGAATGACCCATTTTCAGCCGCTTGTGTATGTCTGTAATTGCCGTAATATTGTCTAATATGGACATTCAATCCACTCAGTTGCCGTTCCGGGTTGGCTTTGTGCTGGTCGATGGTTTTCCGCTGATGTCTTATGCATCAGCAATGGAACCACTGCGAGCATCCAACTTGCTGGCTAAACGAACTCTCTATGACGTTCGGCACATACCCGTCGGGGGTGCCCGATCCAGCAGCTCGTCGGGAGCTGTCATTGGCGCCAATGCATTCCTGGGTGAACAGGTGGACTTTGATCTGGTCATGGTTGTGGCTGGCGGCAATCTGACCGACCAGCAGTTTCCACGTCTGTATACCTGGCTACGGCTGCTGGCTGAACGTGGTGTGTTGATAGGCGGTGTATCGGGTGGGCCCTTGTTGCTGGCGCGTGCCGGTGTCATGGAGGGTCGGCGCATGACGGTACATTGGGATCATGCGCAAGCGCTCTCGGCAATTTCACAACACTTGATGGTGGAGCGATCGCTATACATCCGGGACAGAGACCGATTGACCTGTGCCGGTGGTACCGCACCGCTGGACATGATGCACGCACTGGTGGCGGAGCATCATGGTCCGGTGTTCGCGCGCAAAATCAGCGACTGGTTCCTGCATACCGATATTCGCCAGGGCGAAGCACCGCAACGCTCGGGGTTGGCCGAACGCTATAACGTGGTGGACCCGGCCGCTCTCAAGGCGTTGGAAGCCATGGAGAATCATATTGCAGATCCGCTGGAGCTATCGCAACTGGCCACGTTGTCCGGGCTGGGTGTTCGCCAGCTCAACCGGGTTTTTCAGCGGCAACTGGGTACAACCCCGGTCCGGTTCTATTGTCAGATGCGGCTCCAGAAAGCGCACGCGTTGCTTCGCATGACAGCCTTGAGCGTACAGGATGTAGCCGCTGCAACCGGGTTTGCCAGCGGTGCGCACCTGAGTCGTTCATTCAAACACCGCCATGGTCTGTCCCCCAAGCAGTTCCGCGACTCACTGCTGGCGTCGTGATGCGATTATTTGCACAAACGTTGTGAACTACGGTTGAAGGCGGTGTAAGTTTCAAGCTATGATGCGTCAATGTTAGCGTTAACACGCACGGCTACCACCGGAGACCGCCACCTTGCCTCGTATCCGTTTTGAACAGGTCAAAAAAAGCTACGGCGACGTCACGGTGCTGCCGGAACTGGATGTCGAGTTTGATGACGGTGAGTTTACCGTTCTCGTCGGCCCCTCAGGGTGTGGCAAGTCCACCACCTTGCGCATGCTCGCCGGGCTCGAGGAACTGACCGCCGGTGAGATCTACTTCGATGACAAACCCATCAGCGGTTTGCAGTCCAAGGATCGGGATCTGGCGATGGTGTTTCAGGATTACGCCCTGTACCCGCACATGAACATTGCGCGCAACATGTCGTTTGCACTGCGCCTGCAGCGGGTGCCCAAGGCCGAGATCAACAAGAAAGTGAATGCCGTGGCAGAAATGCTGAACATCGCACCGCTGCTCAATCGCAAACCGGGCGAGCTCTCGGGCGGCCAACGGCAGCGCGTCGCCATGGGGCGAGCGCTGGTCCGCGATTCGTCCACCTTCCTGTTTGACGAACCGCTATCCAACCTCGACGCCAAACTGCGCGCCAAGATGCGCACCGAGCTTGCACAGATGCGTGATGAGCTGGACAAGAACATGGTGTATGTGACCCACGATCAGGTGGAAGCCATGACACTGGGTGATCGTATCGTGGTGATGGCGAATGGCAAGATACAGCAGCAGGGCACGCCCGAGGAGCTGTTCAAGGCGCCGGCGAACCGGTTTGTGGCCGGGTTTATCGGATCGCCAACCATGAATTTTCTCGACGCCACCATCAGTCGCGAAGCGGGGCAGCTTGTGGCAGTGGGCGATCAGTTCAAGTTTGCGTTGCCAGCCAGTGTGGGTAGCAGCGTTGATGCCGGCAACACCGGCGATGTGATACTGGGTATTCGACCATCATCGTTCAACAGCGATGCATCGGTTGGAAGCCCTGTCGATTTACGAGTCGTGGTCTCTGAGTATCTCGGCGCACACTCGGTACTGATGACGCGCTGTGGCGATCAGGACATTCTGGTTGAACGTGACAGTGCATCACCGGTGAAGTCCGGTACCACGCTGGGTTTTGGCGTGTTGCCGGACGACATCATGCTCTTCGATAACAGGAGCGGAGAACGGCTTTAAAACAATGACATCGGTTTATCGTTGACGACGCCGTGTTCGTGAACAGTCAGCCAGTGTGTCTTCACACAACACCATCATGACCACCAAAGAGGAACGTTAATTATGTATTCAGGAGCCAGATTACTGGGGGCAGCGGCGATAGGCCTTGCACTCATGTCCGGACAGGCAACGGCCAATCCGTATGCTGACTATGCCGGCCAGACCGTTGTGGCCAATTTTCCTGCCCATCCACACTACGATGCAGTGATGCGAGTGCTGCCACAATTCACCGAAGAAACCGGTATCAAGGTAGAGGTGGATCAGCTGCAGTACCTGGCCATGCGCGAGAAACAGACGCTCGAGCTGACCAAGAACAAGGGCGACTACGATCTTATCGGTTATGTGGTTTTCTCCAAGGCAGATTACGTTTACGCCGATCAGATTGAACCTCTGGCGCGCTTCTTCATGAACCCGAAGCTGGCAGACCCGGCTTATGATCCTGAAGATCTCATCGATGGTTACGTACAGAACATCGGTTTTGCTGGCGGCAAGAAAGGCTATCTACCCGGTCCTACCGGTGGATTGTTTGGCATACCGTTTGGCTCGGAAACCTCCATACTCGCCTACCGTACCGATATTTTCGAAAAGCACGGGCTGAGCGCACCTGAAACGTACGAGCAGATGCTTGATCTGGCGTGCAAGATTCCTGAGCTGGAGCCGGGCATGGGCGGCGTAGCTTCCCGTGGACAATCCGGGCATCAAACCAGCCACGCATTCCTGCTGCACCTGGCACCACTGGGTGGACGTGTACTGGATGATCAGTATCGCCCTATCGTGAACAGTGCAGAAGGCGTGGCGGCTGCTGAAGCCCTGAAGACCATTCTGGATTGTGGGCCAGAAGGCGCTACATCGTTTGGATTTGCCGAAGCCAAGAACGCATTCCTGCAAGGCAATACGGCCATGTTCCTCGACTCCACGATTGTAGCGGGTGAAGTGAACAACCCCGAGAAGTCGCAGGTTGTGGGTAAGGTTGGCTTTGCACCTCATCCAATGGGTACACGTCGTGGTTCGCAAACCGGCGGATTCGGCATCGCCATTCCCAAGAATGCACAGAACAAGGACGCCGCGTTCTTGCTGATGCAGTGGCTGACATCCAAGCACGGCGACAAGCTCATTGCGCTGGAAGGCGGCAACCCCTCGCGTTTCTCCAC
>CALLPU010000079.1 GCA_938016235.1 uncultured Granulosicoccus sp.
GATTCTGCCACACTCAAGCGTATACAAGAGCGCGGAATGGTTAGTATCGGGCATCGTGAAACCTCCATTCCCTTCTCCTTTATCGGCGACAGCTCAGAACCTGTCGGCTACTCCATCGATATCTGCATGAAAATCGTGGATGCCATCAAAGCCGAGCTGAAGATGGATGATCTGTCCGTCAAGTTTGTGCCAGTAACCGGGCAAACTCGCATTCCATTGATTGCCAATGGCACCATCGATCTCGAATGCGGCTCAACCACGAATAACCTGACACGTCAAAAACAAGTGGAGTACCTGTCAACCACTTTCATTACCGGCACCAAGATCGCCAGCAAGACCGGCTCTGGCATCACGGAAATCGAAGACCTCGACGGCAAGATCGTTGGCCTTTCGTCAGGCACCACCAACGAAAAGGCTATCAAGGCTGCCATCGAAGAATTGGGACTGGATGTAAAAGTGGTTCCCGTCAAAGATCATAGTCAGGGCTGGCTGGCGCTGGAAACCGATCGTATCGATGCCTACGGCTCTGATGATGTCCTGCTTTACGGCCTGATTTCAAAGTCCAAAGAGCCCACAGCGTTTCAGGTGACGGGGCGTTATCTGTCATTTGACCCTTACGCCATCATGGTGCCCCGCAACGACTCCACATTCGAGCGACTTGGCCGAGTTGTCATGTCCGGGCTGATGCGAACAGGCGAGATGGAAGAGCTTTACACGAAGTGGTTTGTTCCGGGCCCCACCAACATCAACATGCCATTGTCGGCAACGCTGAAAACCGCTTTCGAAATTCAAGCACTGCCTGAATAAGCGCTGCCAGGCACACATAGAGCAGCTTTAACAACAATGAACTACAACTGGGACTGGGGAATACTGTTCAGGGAACCTTACCTTGGCTGGCTGGCCGATGGATTGTTCTGGACCGTGTCCCTGTCCCTTTGTGCCTGGATCATTGCGTTTAGCCTGGGTTCAGTGCTGGGCATCATGCGCACCTCCAGCAGCCGAATATTACGGTTTATTGGCACTACCTACGTGGAGCTATTCCGGAATATTCCGCTATTGGTGCAGCTGTTTCTCTGGTACTTCGTGTTTCCCGAATTGCTCCCCGATGATGCTGGTCGATGGGTGAAACGGGAGATGCCCATGCCAGCGTTGTCTACAGCCATTGTTGCCATTGGCCTGTACACGGCTTCCCGCGTGTGCGAGCAGGTACGCTCGGGGATTGATGCAGTAGGCACCGGGCAAAGGAACGCAGCCAAAGCCATTGGCATGACAGAGCGGCAGGTCTATCAGCATGTGCTGCTACCCAATGCCTTTCGCATCATCATTCCCCCACTGACCAGTGAATTTCTCACGATCTTCAAGAACTCTTCACTGGCCTTGACGATCGGTGTAGTGGAACTCACTGCCATGACGCGACAAATAGAAGAATACACGTTTCAGGGTTTTGAAGCGTTTACGGCCGCCACCGTTATCTACAGTGTGGTGACATTCAGCGTGATGTTTCTCATGCGTATTGTTGAACGACGGGTCCAGGTACCCGGCATGATTTCAGCTCGCTAAACCATGGGTGACTTCGACTACAGCGTCATATTCAATAACATCCCGTTTCTTGTTGACGGACTGAAAGTAACGTTTCTACTCACCATTCTCGCGGTCATTGGCGGCATGGTTCTCGGCACGATACTGGCGCTGATCCGAATCGCACAAATTCCCATTGCCTCCTGGCTGGCCGCCGCCTACGTCAATTTTTTTCGCTCGCTCCCGCTGATACTCGTCATTTTCTGGCTGTATTTTCTGGTCCCGCTGTTTCTCGGGCGACCGGTTGGTAGCTTTTATTCAGTACTTATCGCATTTGTACTGTTTGAAGCAGCGTATTACTCGGAAATCATTCGCGCCGGCATTTCCAGCGTACGCTCAGGCCAAATCGCCGCTGGCCGGGCCATTGGTCTGACCTATCCACAAACGATGCGATACATCGTATTGCCTCAAGCATTCCGATCAATGGTCCCTGTACTGCTTACTCAGGCCATTGTGCTGTTTCAGGATACATCACTGGTTTATGTCGTTGGACTCAAGGATTTTCTGGTCAGCGCTGAACTGATTGCCAACCGCGATCAACGACTGGTAGAGATGTTCGTCTTCGTTGCCATTGTCTACTTTGTTTTTTGCTTTGCAGGGTCTCTCTATGCCCGTCACCTACAGAAAAAGCTAGCCACATGATCAGCATCAGCAACGCCAGTAAATGGTATGGTGATTTTCAGGTTTTGAATGACTGCACAACGCACGTCAGCAAAGGCGAAGTTGTCGTTGTTTGTGGCCCATCAGGTTCCGGCAAAAGCACACTGATCAAGTGTGTGAATGGGCTTGAATCCATAGACAAAGGCAAGATCATGGTTGACGGTGACGTCGTCAACGATAAAAAAACAAACCTGAATATCTTACGTTCGAAAATCGGAATGGTGTTCCAGAGCTTCGAGCTATTCCCGCACATGAGCGCATTGGACAACGTGATCCTCGGGCAAATCAAAGTACTGAAGCGCTCGGAAGATGAAGCTCGAGCACGCGCACACGATTTGATGGCTCAAGTAGGGCTTTCCGAGCATGCTGGTAAATACCCGGCTCAACTCTCTGGCGGGCAGCAACAACGAGTAGCGATCGCACGTGGACTGGCCATGGACCCTATCGCCCTGCTATTCGATGAACCGACATCGGCCCTCGATCCCGAGATGATCAATGACGTTCTGGATGTCATGGTGAACCTGGCTCAGGACGGTATGACCATGATGGTGGTGACGCACGAAATGGGCTTTGCGCAAAAAGTTGCCCATCGTGTTGTTTTCATGGATGAAGGGTGCATTGTGGAAGACGCACCCACAGACCAGTTTTTTCAGGCTCAGGGCAGCGAACGCGCCCAACAATTTCTATCCAAGATACTGACCCACTGAACAATCACACCGCTGCACCTGAAAAAGACACGCCTGAAGCATCCTGCTGAGGCGTGAGCGGTGGGTAAATCAATCAGTTCAGTTGTTCCAAGCCTTGAACGACACCGGCGACGGCGTTACACAAAAAATGCACGCCTCCTACGGCCGTTTATAGCGAATCGTACACATGATGCTCTTCCAGCATCACCAGCCGTCGGCCATCAACCACACACGTGTGCGGGCCTGTCACATCATCATCTGACACGTCGAAACGCGCGCCCCGCCGATCCGATGCCGCCGAGTGTGGGGTTTTCTCGTTGGCAAACCTGCCTGCACACTTGGCCAGGCAATCAATCAGCCTCTGTTCCAAGGCAGTGAATTCGCGACAACTCAGCCAAAGCGGCTTGAGGCCCACACTCTTGAACGAGCTTTCGCCGAACAATTCAAAGATGGCAACACCACGTGAAGACAACAAAACCCAGGGTAGCGTGTCAGATGAGCCTTCGATGCATTGAGTACCCTGAACCTGACGAGCGTTCAGATTGTCCATCATGGCTTGCCACCTGCCCGGCTGCAACTGCTGCTTCATACTGACCCCGCTCTCAGTGGCATCAGACAGCGACAGAATAGCCCCTGAAGGCGTATTCAGCACAACAACGCGCCAGAATACAGCCGTCGAAATTTCAACGTGACGCATGTCCACCATGAACGTTTCTGTATGCTGGCCCAGCATCCCTGTAACAACAGGCAGATAGTCCTCCAACAGCTCCACATCGAAAAACGATTCCAGTCCAAAGTACCGCCGATCTCCGCTCACCGAACAAATCCCGGAGTACCAATCCACCGTTATGCAGCTTGTGGCTTCGCCCACAGCAGGGGCTCCTCCGCGCGCTGGATCTGACAGATCAACCTGAATCATGACGCGGATCTCACGCTTATGTCTTGCATCAGCATGGCATTCGCAAGCCCTTCGAAAGCCTCAGCCACACCTGCGCCACTTTTGGCACTACTTTCAATAGTCATATAGGCTTTCGTTGACAGCAAGGCTGTTTCGTGAGGTGCCACTTCCCAGCGATACTTCAGATCGGATTTGTTGAGCACCAGTACAAAAGGCACCAAACCCACGGTGGATTCAACGCTTGCGATCAACTTGCGCGCGCGAGTCACTGATGATTGTCGGGTGCCATCTATGAACAATATGAATCCGGACATGCCACGATAGTAGCCCGGTTGTATCGGATTGCTGTCTTCGTCACCATGGACATCCCAAATGACACAGGAGACGTTGGCTTCCCGAGTGGATACTAACGCCTTGCTCACCCTCACGCCCAGCGTTTTGCTGTAATTACCATCGAATACATTGTCAACGTAACGCCGAACCAGGCTGGTTTTCCCAACGCCATGGGCCCCGACCATGCACACTTTCTTGCGGATGGTGTGACTCATGCCGGCTACATTCTGGTTCGCCAGCGTTTTGAAGTTATCAGAATGCATGAATACCTGTGTACCGCTTCTCACCTAAACTCGGACTAGTCTGTATCGTCAGGGTGCCTCCAGCAAGCTCGTGCCAACGCTTACGTAAATACACCTATAGACAGCGTGAAAACTGGTTATGCCTTGCCACTCCAACCCTCAAACTCTCCGCCTTTTGCCAGAAACCCGGTCAGCTCGGCAAGACTGGCGAATTCCATCTTTCTCATGACGTTGGATCGGTGAACATCGACTGTCCGATGACTGATATCCAGTTCACGCGCGATGTGTTTACTCGACAAGCCGCGCACCATGAGCTTCATGACTTCGGATTCGCGTTGCGTCAACGAAGCAATTCTCGTTTCAACGTCTGCTCGATCAGCCGCACTTTGACGCCGTTCTTTATGCGTGCTGATAGCGTCGGTCAGCTTATTGTGCAAATCCTTGTGATCATAGGGTTTCTCGAGAAAGTCAAACGCGCCGCACTTCAAAGCAGTGACCGCCTGCTCTACGTCGCCATGCCCCGTGAGGAAAATGATAGGAATATCAAACCCCTTTTGTGTCATGACTGCCTGCAATTCCAGACCACTCATACCCGGCATGCGGATATCCAGCAGCACACAACCCAATGACTTGTCATCTGCGTCCTCCAGAAAACGCTCGGCGCTTTCATAGGCACTGACAGACCATCCCTTGTGCACGAGATAGAGAACCGTCGAATCTCGTACGGCCGCATCATCCTCAACGACATAAACGATACCTTTTTCACTCATGCTGCCTGACTATCCTTGTGTAGTGGTAAAGCAAAGCAGAACTGACACCGCTGCTGAGAATCTCTCTGATGCCAGATCCTGCCACCGTGATCCTCAACTATGGACCGGCAGATTGCCAAGCCCAGACCCAGACCACTGCGCTTACTGGACTTGAACGGGTCGAACACGGACTGCCCGATGTCCTGCGAAAGCCCCTGCCCGTTGTCGGTGATTCTGATTTCCAGATCCTTGCCGTTGGGTGCCGCAGAAATACTGACATCTACCAGCGCGACATCCGTCTGACCTGATTGCGCTTCTATCGCATTGCAGACAAGGTTGTAAATCACCTGCTCAAGCTGCGATTTATCCATCTTGACGGTTGTCTGTTGACTCGCACTGGATATCTTCAGGACGGTATCGGTTTCCGCCGCAAGATCGGCCAGCGAATCGAGTACTTCCGTAACCACGACATGAACACTAACGGGGACTTTGTCCAGGGGTTGCTGGCGTACAAAGTTGTTAATCCGATGAACAATGCCACCAGCGCGTCGGCTCTCGCGTAACATCTTTTCCAGGCTGGTCTTGATTGCAGCTTCCGACTTAACGGGATTTTCCATCATATCCAGTACCATGGCGCCGTAGTTGCTTAACGCGGTGAGTGGCTGATTCAGTTCATGCGCGATGGTTGCCGCCAACTCTCCCACAGAACTGAGCCTGGCAGTTTGCGCCAGCGCCATGTTGCGCTCGTTGAGCTCTCGGGTCATCCGCAATCGTGCAGTGACATCTTCATGCGAGATCAGAACATACCGCTGACCTTCGTTCAAAAACATGCTGGACGTAATCGCAAAACATCGCTCGTTGCCTGCGTGATCTATCTTGATCTCGGCAGAAACTGCCTCGCGCTCCCCCCTGGCAAAGCTCACAACATCGTCAATCGTTGACTCGAAGTTGCCACCAGCCTGGTCACGCTGCAATTCTGCGATATCGCCATACTGCTCTACCGGTGTGTGGGCATTGGACTGATTCATGTCAATGAACCGTTTCCAGGCGGTGTTGGATGTACAAATGCGGGCTTCTGTATCAAGCACCACGAGGGCCGAGTCGAGGCCATTCATGGCCGAGCCAAGGTACTTCAATGAACGAGCAAGTCGGTCTACCTGACGTTTCTGGTTACTGATATCCAGTGACAGTATGAACAACCCTTGCACATCGCCCTCTGGCCGGCAATGCGGCACAATCGTCGTCTGAACATGTCTTGGCTCGGATTGGCTGCCGAGCAGAATTTCTTCAAATTCCACAGTCTCACCCTGCATCGCACATTCTATTGCCGGAAGTGACTCTTCAAACAGCTCATCGCCTTTGACCACTCTTATATGCTCATTCAATGGCGTATCAAGTGTCGTTGCAAACCAGGAGTTGTAGGCGCCATTGCTGTGTTGAAAATGCAGGTCATTACCAAGATACGCTATACCAACAGGGAGCGAGTCAACCAGTAACTTCAACTTCTCTTCGGTATCCCTGGCCAATGCCAGTGCACGCCTCTCCTCGGTAACATCCCGACCAATTCCAAAATAGCCCTTGAACGTTCCATGGACATCAAATCGCGGCCGACCACTGATACTCAATGTCCGCTCCACACCGTTTCTATTCCAGATAAAATCGTGCTCATGAAACGGTTTGTAACTTTCCAGTGTGTTCAATCCGGCGTCGAACGTTCGATTGTTACCAAAGTAACTGGACCTGATCTGCCTGGCTGTGAGACCCAGTACGTGCTCCGGTGCTATTCCTGTAGCGGCTTCCAACCGATCAGAAACGAACGTGATGGTCAGGTCCTGATCCATCTCCCAGAACCATTGAGCACCAAGCTCTGCAAAGCCTCTTAACGATTCATCGTTCCTGCTTTTCAGCGAACCCTGGAGCGCGTCGGCCTTTAAGTCAGCGGCGGCAGTCTTTGCCTTGCCTGGTGACTTCAACCGGACATAAGCGGCGACGCTACATCCTGCGAACAACAGCCAGACGGGCAACATCAGATGCTGAACACCTGTGATAGCAATAGTGTTCATCAGCAGCAAACACTGAACAATCAGCAGTGGCAGAACAACCCATATAACTGTTTTCCGCTCTGAGGCCCTTAGAATACGAGCCACCAGCATCAGCCACACTACGCTGCTCAGCATCACTGCTGCCATCATGAAGCTCTGGCTACTACCGAACATCCAATTTTTCCCTTACCGTAAATGTACAAAGCAGCACACAATTGCTTCAGAGGTTGTCATATCTACAGTCTGTAGACACGTTGCTTCACTAACTGCTGATTCCATTCGTGCTACTGTCATGTAAAAGCCCATAACCTCAACCAACCCGATACAGAATGGACGCAGTTTTTCTATTCTGTTTCAATAACAGCCACCGAGCCGGCATCACTGACTCCAGCTTTTACAACACGCCATGACCCATCCACTATCCGAGGCAAAACTTATGAAAGATTCTGCGACGGATTCTCAATTTCCAGATTCACCAGGCCAAAAACCACTTGGCGCTGCCGCCAACAACCCCAGCCTGGATCAGGCTGCTACTACCCGTGACGAGGCTCTGGAACACGTCAGAGACATACT
>CALLPU010000080.1 GCA_938016235.1 uncultured Granulosicoccus sp.
GGATGAGTTCTGAGCCGCACAACTTGCCGTAGGGATCAAAGCGGGGGCGAGCACCCATCAGGGCCATCACCTGCGCAATGGGGACACCCTCGTTTTTCAGGTTGTCGCTACCCCACAAGACAAAGGCGACCGACTGTGGAAACGAGCCGGTTTCCGACAAATGACGATCAAGCAGCTTTTGTGCTGTACGAGTACCGGCCCTCTGCGCTTGCAGGGTAGGGATGCGGAACGGATCGAACCCGTGAATGTTCCGCCCTGCGGGCAGTGTTTCGGCATTGTGCAAAACATCGCCTCCCGGTGCTGCGGCGATATACCCGGCATCAAGCGCATGAATCAATCCTGAGAGTTCTCCATCACCCATCATGTGCTCGTTCATGGTGAGCAATTCGTGCTGCCATGATTCTGCATCGTCGGCAGATTGGCCAGCCGGTTGGCCAGCTCGTTGGATATAGGGCACTGCCGTGTCTTGCTGTGCCTGCAACAGCTCTACCACGGCCTGTTTGTCCGGGCAGGTTTTCTCGCCGCAAGACAAATGCGCATGCAGCACGTCGGCCCGTTCCGTCAGGCTGGGCGTTTCACCGATAACGTGCAGTCCACACGGAATCAGTTCGTTTTCGTATTCTGTCAGCAACGCTTTGAGCTGATTGACGGTAGCTGTCAGTGATGCGTCCGACCAATCCAGCTCAGTACCCAGATCCAGTTGCTCAGCCTGTGATTTCAACAGGTGGAGTAATTCGGCTCCTTCTTCATTGTCACGCTCTTCCAGCGCATTCCACTGACGAATGGTGGTTTTGACATCTTCAAGCCCTTTATACAAACCGGCCTCGGTTACCGAAGGGGTCAGATAGCTGATGAGCGTTGCGGCACTACGACGTTTGGCGATGGTCGCTTCAGACGGGTTGTTCGCGGCATAGAAATAGTAATTGGGGGTATCACCGATCAGCCTGTCTGGCCAGCACTTGCCGGATAATCCGGATTGCTTGCCGGGCATGAATTCAAGTGCTCCGTGGGTACCGAAGTGCAGCAGGGCGTCGACACAGACTGACTTCTGCAAGTATCGGTAGAAGGCCGTGAACGCATGGGTGGGTGCAAAACTGCCTTCAAACAGGAGCCTCATCGGATCGCCTTCGTAGCCAAAGCCTGGCTGCAGGGCGATGGTGATGTTACCCAGTTGCAGGCCGAGAACGAAAATGCCAGAACCGTTGCTTAATTGTTTACCGGGTGCAGGTCCCCACTGTTCTTCAATCTCTGCAAGCCACGGCGTGTGACGAACGTGATCATCGGTTGGAATAGTTGCCAGCACGTTGGCATCTGTGCCATGCACTGATGCGTTACCCGTGAGGAGGCAGTCGCGCAATGCATCTGCAGAATCAGGCAATTCCACCGTGTAGCCTTCGGCATCCAGGCGCTTGAGCGTATTGAACAAGGACTCGAACACGGCAAGATACGCTGCCGTACCGACAGCGCCGGCGTTCGGCGGAAAGTTGAACAGTACAACACCGATCTTGCGATCGGCACGCTGACTGCGTCTGAGTTGAATGATTTCAACCGCGCGACTGGCCAGCGTATCGATTCGTTCCTGAATGGGAAGCTTGTCCTGGTCGCCTTTGCTACCCATGCTCTTCTGGCCACCGTACACAATCGGGCCTGTTGCACCGTCAAGTTCTGGCAGGGCTACCATCAGGGTCGTTTCGATCGGGGCAAGGCCGCGTGTGCTGTTTTCCCATTGCTCCAGTGATTGGAATTCACTGGGGTGAGCAGCGATGTAAGGAACATCGAGAATTTCCAGCGCCGCTACAGCTGACTTGGAGTCGTTGTAAGCCGGGCCCCCGACCAGTGAGAACCCTGTCAGCGAAATCAGGCAATCGATGGTGGTTTGACCGTCCTTCTTGAAGTAGGCATCCAGGGCTGGCCGTGCATCCAGACCTGATGCAAAGGCCGGTATGACTTTCAAACCTCTGGCCTCAAGCGTTTTGATCACGCAATCATAGTGCTGCGTATTGTTGGCCAGTACGTAGGAGCGCAGTAGCAGCACGCCTACCGTACCCTGGGTGTTACCCAGTTGCGGCAAGTCGGACAACTGGTCAGAAATACTGTGGGCCTTGATTTCGGGGTGATAGATGCCGTTTTCCGGATACTCTACGGGTGGTCTGTCCTTGAGCAATGCGCGCAGAGATTCTCGCTCACCACTGGCATACCGCTGCACCATCGTGCGAACCATACAAGTGATGTTCTCTTCGGATCCGGCAAGCCAGCATTGCAACATGATGAAGTAGGCGCGAAGATCCTGCGCCGTACCGGGTATGAATTTCAGAATGCGAGGCAGCCGCTTCAATGTCTTCATTTGCGATGAACCACTGTTCTGCCCGGGTTTTTTGGAGCCTCGCAGTTTCTTGAGTATGGCCATTGGGCCTTTCATCTCACCGCCCATGTTCAGTTTGCCCATGCGGGTCAGCTTGACAATTTCAGCACCGGACATGGCGCCTACAATGGCATCGCAATGGGGTGCGCGTGCCTGC
>CALLPU010000081.1 GCA_938016235.1 uncultured Granulosicoccus sp.
TCATAGACATGCACATAGGGTGTTTGCGTTTGACCCGGTCGAGATAGACATCGGTCGTGGCTATGCTGCCCACCGATGGCGTAGATCAACTCATCGAGCACAACGGTCGAGAAATGATTGCGGGCCAGGGGCATCGGTGATGTAGCACTGTGATCACGCCAACCAGCGGCTGGATTGGCAGGGTCAAGTGACCAGTGCTGATCAACGTCGCAGTTGGCTTGTGCATCAATACCGCCAAACACGTGTAGTCGCCCACCAGCGATCGCAGCCCCGCCTGCCGCAAACGGCTCAGGGAGTGTGGGCCCCATTCGCCACTGATCCGTTTTGAAGTTGTAAATCAGGATCTGATCAACGACTCGGCCTGGGTGATTGCCGTATCGTCCACCAACCAGCCACAGCTCATCGTTATACAGAACCGCGCTGGCATGAGTCAGCGCAGCACCACCATTCGGTGAATTCAAGGTGCTGCTGACTGGCGTCCAGGTATTATCAGCCAGGTCGTAGCGTTCGATACTCGCCCGGATCTTGATATCACCGTTAAAACCATTGAACAGCCACAACGCATTGTCTCTCAGTACGAGCGTAGCCTCTGTTCGGTCATCCAGTGTTTGAGCGACCGTCGTCCACGCTCCAGGAACACCGACAGTACTGCCAGGCGATTCACTGCTATCACCAGCAGAGTCTCCGCCGCTACCGCCCCCGGTAGTGTCACCTGTATCCGTTACGGTTCCAGTCTCGCCGCCGCCAGTTCCCGTATCACTGCCAGCGCCAGCGTCTGTACCACCATCACCATCGGTGCTACTGCCATCACTTCCTACAGTACCGGAGCCATTGTCGCTCCCTGTATCGGTCCCTTCGTCATTACCTGTGCTGTTACCGCCAGATGTTCCGTCGTTGGTATTGTCATCATCACCGCTACCCGTGTGTTGTACCACCGGGCCTGTTCCCACTGGGGTATAGGTGTGGTCCATCGTCAACACCAGTGCATCCAACTCGAAACCGTCCTCGCGCATCCAGACGTCAATCGTATAAGACCCAGGTTCAGCAACCTGCACAGATGCGTTACTGTATCGCGTAGCGCGTGACCAGGCCCAGCCGTTGGCCGGGAAGCCTTGTATAGCAGCTGCACCGGCAAGTTCGCCGTTGATACCAACGTGCACGCTATCGCTTTTACCTTCACTGCCAATGGCATCACCCCATCCACGCACCCACACATGCCAGCTACCAGCCTCAGGAAAGTCCACCTGATAACGTAGATGAGGCGTGTCGCCGTTGCCAAAACGGATAAGCCCGGTATCTGGGCTGGTGATCATTGAGGCATTGTTGCGTGCTCCGCTTCGATTACCAGGCACCCAAGTACGGCCCGCAGCGGCGATGTTATCAATAGCGTCTTCTGCTTCAATCACGATCAACCCATTCTCAGCGGTGTGCACGGTGCCGGTAGTGTTCCCGGTTTCCTGCGTATCGGCGGGGTCATCGCTCGAACTGTCTACGCTCTCGTGTGTAAGGCCATTCTGCACGCGAATGAAATCCCATGTTGCACCGAATACAGGTCCACCGAAGGATGTGGAAATAATACCCACAGCGAGCCCGCTATCCGCTTCAAGCCAGGCTCGTGGCAGCCCGGTTGCTGTGCCAACTTCAACGATCGGCCCGTTTGTTCCACTTCGATAAAATGCTCGCACGATGCCGGCCGCCGGATCGACCGACAGGTAAAGATCAACAGCCGATTGTCCGAAGACAGGGGCTGCGACGTTTGCGACTTGTTCAAAGGTACCTGCACGTTCGGCTGCAAATTGAACACCACCGGTAGTTCCAATAGAGTTAGCGACCAGCTTGATGTAGTTGTCCTGATCGCCAGTTCCCACGAAGAAGCCAATCGATTGATGTCCGCCAATGCTGGCTCCGGAAAACGGCGTCAGCAATCGCGTGTGCACGGTGAACGGCGCGGTTGCCGGCGACACATCGATACCAAACTGGAATGCATAAGCCTGGGTGTTCAAACTGCCAATCGGATCACCGTTAGGAATCTCGTCAATGGTCAATACACCAGCGGCTCCTCCCGTTGTCAGGTTTGCCAGCGAATACTGATCAAGGTATTCATGCGTGCCGTTGTTCATCAAACCGCTGAAGCCGAGGTTGAACAGGAACCCCGCTGATTCACTGTCGTTTTCCCACTCATACGTTACTGGTATGGACGTTGTGCGCCCATTGTTCGGGTCACGGGCAAACGGGTCAAACTGATCGGCTACGCCGTCACCATCGTCATCGGCGTCCATTCGATCGGACAGGAAGTCTCCGTCCAGATCTGCAGGCAAGTCAGCCGGCGAACAGGGATTGGTTCCGTTAGCCAGCTCATCTGCATTGGAAAAACCGTCGTTGTCATCATCGGTTGATACCGAGCCACCACACACACCGGTGGCCGCACCATCGTAATCAACAGGTTCGAAAACCACGATTTCCTTGTCGACAAAATCGGCTACCCAGATCGTACCGGGAAAATGTTGCGAATCACTCTGCGCGGTAACATCCAATGGTAAGCCGCCGACGTTACCAAACAGAGCATCCTTGTCTGTCACTGCTGTACCCGACTGGTTTAGCTCGAGTCGCTGAATCGAGTTATTCCAGGCAGCTGCCAGCAAATCACCTTGCATGGCACCACCAAAATTTGAGGCACGGTATTCGCTCAGTCCGTTCGTCGAGAAGCCGAAGGTTGTGAGAGCGGCGTCACCACCGGCACCACGTAGATCGCATTCAATCGGGTTTGCCACACTAACCGGCGACTGCGGGTTAGACGTATTAAACGTATTGGAAAGATTGGCTCGTGTGGGATTCGGGTGCCCACCGTAGTAACCCTTGCCACTGATCAGGTGCAAAGAATCAAAAAACGTTAAGCCCGGTTCGCTCTGCTGATTGGTACAGTTTCCATTGACCCCTTCGCCAATAGGTGGGCCACCCCAACCTGAGTTGGGACCATTGTCGATGGTATACAGACGTCCCTCAGCCGTAAGCACAAGATCATAGGCATTCCGGAATCCAGGGGCATACACTTGCACCGGGCCGCCTGGCACCAGCTTTGCCTGATTACGCCCATCGTTGCCACCAAAGGGGTCGTTCTCATCCTGAATGCCAGAGCGGGTTTCATCATCCAGCGTTGGTAGATCATACGTTGACTCACCTATTGCCCCTAGATCAATCTCCAGTATCCCAGCACTCAAAGCATACTCTGGCAACATGGCGAAGTTGTTTGAAGGACCGCCTTCGTTCGTATTGCCACCGGCTGCTACATACAAGCGTTGAGTGGCCTCATCCAGGGCCATTCCGTTGGTGTGGTGATTCTCTTCTGATCGAGGCAATCCTCGCACCAGATCAAGCTTTTGCCAACTACCGTTTGCTGTACGCTTCAAACGCGAAATAACACCGGAATTGGTATCGAGGCCAGTCTCTGTATGAGACGGCCCACCACCGATACGCGGATCACTGGATGCCACGTAGATTTCCGGAGCCGAAGCAGAACCTGCCACCAGCAGTCCGGTCACCAGTCGTTTGGTGATGGCCGTATTCGGTTTACCATCATCATCGTGATTCGGTATGTCACGGATCAGGTTTATAGTCTCTTCCGCAACGACCTGGTAATCGTTCGCATCACCCCTTTCTATCTCCAGAACCTTGATCGATCCGAGCATATCCGCCACGTACAGACGGCCATCTGGACCGAACTGCAAAGAGGTCGGTTTGATACTGCTTAAACCAGCCAACCGGCTTTTTCCAAATGCAGGATCGGTAATCGGCAGGGCACCGCCCAGTGTAGGTTCTGGATCTCTGGGCAAAGAGCCATTGCCACTGAGCGTGTATATGTCCAGATTAGACTCACCATCGTGAGAGACATACAATGCACCAACTCGATGCCCGGCATTTACTGGTGTGAAGCGCAGCTCGATAACAAGTGAGTCACCGGCAGGCACCGTTCGCGGGCCTCGAAAGTCGCTTTCAAACGCAAGCGCATCGGGCTCACTGAGCCACGTTGAACTAACCGTAATCACAGAGTCGTCAAGAGAACTGTTAGTCAGCACCAGTCGGCGTGTGACACTGTCTCCTACCTCGATGGTTCCAAAGTCAATTTCACTCACACTACTGTGTAGCCGCGGCGCAACGATATCCGGTTTCGCTGCATCAAGCCGAGGTTCATGTAGCGGGCTTTTAGTGTTGGATATTGACCCTATCAGCCAAAATATCAGAGACAGTACAACAAAGGCCACGGGCACGGCGTACCCGGGCAATGGCCGGTCGACAAGTACAATCGGTCGTTTCATCGGCAATGCATCTTTTGAGAATAGCGGCTGACACTATCCCCATCGCCCAATAGCTACGGTTCTGTAGCCACGTGCGCGATGGACGTGAACAACGTCACTTTCCTTGAACTGGAGGCTGAAGTCTCT
>CALLPU010000082.1 GCA_938016235.1 uncultured Granulosicoccus sp.
GCCGATACCGCTCGTGGCTATCTCGGTAAAACTGGCCGCTTCGAATTCACCGCTTGTCTCGTTAGTCACGCCTAGACGATCGCCGAAACCTTCACCACCGACACAATTGGGCTCGCATTGCAGAAACTGCGTGGGCGTTGCGGCTGCGGGTGCTTTCTCGCGCGAATCGATATAGATAACAGCGTCTTCTTCGGGTTTGTAGATACCCATGAAGCCACCACCACCAATACCCGATGAAGTGGGTTCTACAACGTTCAACACGAACTGGGTGACGACCGCAGCATCAATAGCGTTGCCACCATCCTGCAAAACCTTGGCCCCGGCTTCAGCGGCAAGTGGGTGTGCCGCCGTTACTACGCCTCCCGTGAATGGCCCGGTGGATGATTGCCCGTTACCGCTGTTGTCGCTACTGGAGGAACAACCCGCGATTATGCCGCCAGCCAGCACCGCTGACACCAGTGCGGTTACGGTGCGTCTGGCAGGCCAGGCGAGGTATGACGGGTGCCGATACGTTTTTCCTTTCATCATTGATTTCCCTGTAACGTGTTGGAGTTCTGGATAATCGCGGGGAGTGTCTGCTCGACGCGTCGAACAATCAGTATATAACCAAGCGGTCGCGCTGCACTAGTTCAAAGGCATTGCTGTATAGATTCCGAATCCACCCATCAGCGTTGTAGCGCATCGTCGCGCAGCTGTTTCAACGTTGAGGTTGGTGTGATGGCCTCGGGATCCAGGTGAACGTGTATCAAACTGGGCAAAGACGATTGCAGCGCTTTTTCAAGGGCTTCAGGAAACTGCTCGGTGCTGGTTACTGTCAGCCCGGGAGCGCCATATGCCTGCGCTATGGCAGCAAAGTCCGGATTCGCAAGCGTTGTGGCTGATACGCGTCCTGGAAAGGTTTTTTCCTGATGCATGCGTATGGTGCCGTACATGCCATTGTCTATGACAACAACAACGATCGCGGCTTGCGCCTGGACGGCTGTGCCAAATTCCTGCATGGTCATTTGAAAACAGCCATCACCGGCAAAGGCCACCACCGTGCGATCCGGGCAGGCCAGTTTGGCAGCGATGGCAGCGGGCAGGCCGTACCCCATGGAGCCGGATGTCGGTGCCACTTGGGTGCCGTAGTGTTTGAAACGCCAGAAGCGATGAATCCAGCTTGCGTAGTTGCCTGCACCGTTGGTGATGATCGCGTCATCGGGTAATTGATCTGCCAGGCAATCAAGCACCCCACTCATCTGCACGTCGCCCGGTGTGTGCATGATGGCCGATGACCACTGCAGGTAAGCGTCATGCATGTCACTGACCCGGCTGCCACGTTCGTTGCGTTGTGCGGGTGCCTTGAGGGTCTTGAGCCGTTTCACCAGCGCATCGGGACTGGCGTGAATGGGCAAATCAGCTTGATAGACACGGCCCAGTTCTTCGGCACCGGGATAGACGTGAACCAACGTCTGGGACGACGTTGGAATCCCCAGCAGTTGATAATCCTGTGAGGGCATTTCAGAAAAACGTGTACCGAGCAGGAGAATAAGATCAGCGTTCTCGATGTGTTCGCGCAGTGACGGGTTCAGCGCGATACCCACATCACCGGCGTAGTTCGGATGCGTGTGATCAAACAGCATCTGGCGCCTGAATGAACAGGCAACCGGTAGCTGCCAGTGCTCGGCAAACTGTTGAAAATCAGTAACGCTTTGTTCACTCCATCGTGAACCGCCTACGATGGCAAGCGGTCTGTTGGCCGTTTGAAGCCATTGCGTCAGCGTATGCAGCTCATCGTCGCCCGGATGCGTTTCGAGTTGTTTCCAGCACGGCACCGGCTTGGGTTTAGCCAGGCTGCTTAATGTGGATTCTGGCAGCGCCAGAGCAACCGGCCCGGGCCGGCCGGAGGTGGCCGTCTGAAACGCACGAGCGATCATTTCATCCATGCGGGCAGGGTCGTCAATCTCGGCCACCCATTTCACGGTGCTGCCAAGAAACGCACGATAGTCCACTTCCTGAAAGGCCTCACGCTCACGAATGCCGGCACCCACCTGCCCGATGAAGAGAATCATGGGTGTGGAATCCTGTAGTGCTACATGAATACCTGCAGTGGCATTGGTTGTACCGGGTCCGCGTGTGACCAGGCAGATGCCCGGTTGCCCGGTCACTTTACCCCACGCCTCGGCCATCATGGCGGCTCCGCCTTCCTGACGGCAGACGGTTGTGGCAATGGGTGTATCGTACAGTGCATCGAGTACCGGCAGATAGCTTTCACCCGGTACGCAGAAGACCCTTTTTACATGGTGATTGAGCAGCGCCTGCACCAGTATCTGACCTCCGTTCAGCTCACTCATACATCCCACTCCGGTGCCCACGGCACCAGGTGTTTATCGACTATGCGGACATTGTGGTGAGTGAGCTGGTCTATTCGAGCCATGTCAACATGTGAAAGCGCAAAGTGCTGGAGCGCAAAGTTCGCTGCGATGTTGCGTTTATTGGTTGACATCGTGTTGACGCTGACGCCCTTTTGCAAAATCCAGCGTAATACGATCTGGCCGGGTGTCACGTTGTAGTCATTGGCCAGTTGTTCGAAGAGTGGTTGCCTGAACACAGCACCCCGCGCAACGGAGCAATAGGATGACAACGGAATACCCGTTTCAGACGCGGCGTTCATTAGCGTTTCCTGATTCAACAGCGGGTGAAACTCCACCTGATTCGTCACGATGGGCACATCAACCAGCGCGGTCGTGCGCCGCAACATCTCGGCGGTAAAGTTGCTGACACCCACGTGTGTGCACAAACCCGACTGTTGTGCTTCAAGCAGAAGCTCCAGCGGCTTTTCGATGGCACCGTCTGCCGGTGGCCAGTGCAGCAGCAATACATCCAGACAATCTATCTGCAGGGCTTCCAGGCTCTTTTCCACGGAAGCGCAAAACGTCTTGTCACTGTACTGCTCAACAGGCACTTTGCTCGTGATGAAGATGTCCTCGCGCGCCAGTCCGGACATTGATAGCACCGCGCCGATATCCGCCTCATTCTGATACATCTGCGCGGTGTCGATGGCGCGATAACCAACGTCCAGCGCCATGTTGAGTGCATCGGAGAGGGCGTCACCCTTCAGTGGAAACGTGCCAAAGGCCCGATCATGATTAAGCTGAAAATACACGTGAGACGCTCGGCGTGGGTAGCGGGAAAGTCTGCCCACTATAGTCAATGTAGCCGCTGATATCAGCCGGGCGTTCGCGCCTTTTCGAGCTGCTGCCGATACTGTTCAGCTTCCCAATTCATCAGTGCGTAGGTTTCGGCGTCGCTCAGGTAGTTAAGCACGGCACCCTCGGGGATGCGCAGGCAGACATCGGCAAGGCACTGTGCCAGTGCTTCCTGTCCGGCGCTTGCATCGTTTCGCATCAACGTGCCGCAAGCTGGCAACACGATACTCACAGGTGCCTCCTCGACATCATCTGAAACACGATTCAACACTTGCTGTACAGCTTCTTCCGGCTTGGCCACCACCGTACCCTCGCCGAGGAAAATGACGTGATCCGGGTATAGACTGCCCCCCCGGGCGTGAGCGCAGGCAATGGCGTCACAACCGGTAGCATGAGATTGCACCTGTGCAGGTAGTCGGTATGGTGTGTCCACGGCACGCGCCTTTAACGCCGCCACGTTCGTCGGTTCAGGTGTGCGTGGTAGAACCTGTACCGCATCCACAACGTCCTGCAGCAGGTGTTGCGCGTCTGACACGGTATCAGCACCCACCACCAGTCCGTGATTGCCCAGTATCAGCACGTTGCTGTCGGGGCGACGATTAGTCTGGATCATGCGCGCCAACGGCAGCCCGGGGCGAACATACGGAATCCAGGACCAGTTGAATGAGTGCAATCGACTGGAAAGTATGGTCTGTGCGTCCTGCCGGACAGCCAGCGCAATCGTGTTGACACAGTGAACATGCAAAACCACGCGAAAGGGCAGCAGTGCATGCACCGTGGTTTCAATCGATGGGCGCAAGCCGGATGGATTCAATGCCTGGCAGATGAAATCAATCGATTTCTCTGCGCTGGGTAATTGCCGGTCCACGGCGTCCAGTAGCGGCTCGATAGCCACGGGAACAAACAGATCGTCGGTGCAGGCGTTTTTCAGCCAGGTGCCAGAGGCTTTGATCCAGAGCACACCATCGTGCTTGATGGAGGTGTTGCCACCGGGCCCCTGAACCAGTAGCGGGTCTGCGCCGAGGTGGGCAGACAATACCTTGAGCGCCCGAAATTCCGGTTTTGTCTGGATAGAGGAGGGTTCGCTGTTCGACACAGTGGATAGCTGTTTTTTGCAAGAGTTGTTGACATACGTTACGCGATATGAAAATATTTTCAACTGTTGATAAATATTCCATCATTGAGCAGCACTGTATGAATCGACGTACGGCCAGTCGCGAAAACGACACCATGGCAGTCAGGGCTGCATGGCTGCACTACGCTGGCGGTTTCACACAGGCTCAGGTTGCCAAGCGTCTGGGCTTGACCAGTCTCAAGGCACATCGGTTGATCACCAGCGCCAACAAGAAAGGGCTGGTCAAGGTGTACATCGATGGTGACGTCACCGAATGCGTTGAACTGGAAAATCAGTTGTCTGACACCTTCGCGCTCAACTACTGCGAGGTTGTCCCCGATTTTGACAACGAACCTATTCCGTTCACGGCATTGGGCATTGCCGGTGGCCATTATCTCAAGCGCTTGCTCGATGGAGACAGTGTCCGGCTTATCGGTGTTGGGCATGGTCGAACCCTGGCGGCCTGCGTTGAACACCTGCCACGTATCTCATCGCCCGCAACCAGTTTCGTGTCATTGCTCGGTGGTTTCTCGCAACGTTTCTCGGCCAACCCGCATGATGTTATCCATCGCGTAGCCGAGAGAACCGGTTCAGCTGCCTACGTCATGCCAGTGCCTTTTTTTGCCAATACGGTAAAAGACAGAAAAGTGCTGCTGGGGCAACGAGGCCTCACTGAGGTGATGGAGATGGCCCGCGGTACAGACCTGAACATGGCAGGCATTGGGTCTGTGGAAGTGGATGCATCGCTGGTAGCGTCGGGCATGATTGACGCGGCGGAGATGCACGCTGTGCAACAGGCGGGTGGGGTGGGTGAACTGCTAGGGCACTTTTTCGATGAAGACGGCCAACCCGTTAAATCCAATCTGTCAGACCGAACCATGGGATTGACACGAGCGGAACTGAAGGATTCCAACATCGTGGCGGTTGCCGGTGGGCACCAGAAAATCCGTGCAATCAATTCCGTATTACGCAGTCGCCTGCTGGGCGGTCTGATCATTGACGAGCGTACCGCACGGGCGCTGGTCGACGTTGTAGTGAGTGGGTAGATAGTGGTTTGTGTTTGTGAGTAGTTAACGACTTTGACGTTTAAGACCTTTAAATTGGAGGAATACACCATGTTCGATAAGGAAAAAGATCTTGCTCAGGCATTCCTGAACGGCAAGATCAGCAGACGGGAATTGATCAAGCGCTTCGGTGCACTGGGGCTGACTGCCTCATCAGCTGGCGTATTGATGAATATGCATGCCACGCAAGCGTTGGCGGCTGACTTCGACTGGAAAAAACACGCTGGCAAGAAAGTAAAGCTGCTGCTCAACAAGCATCCGTATGCAGATGCCATGATTGCCAACCTGGACAATTTCAAGTCGTTGACCGGCATGGAAATTGAGTATGACATCTTCCCGGAAGACGTCTATTTCGACAAAGTGACGGCAGCCTTGTCGTCGGGTTCCAGTGAATACGATGCCTTCATGACCGGTGCCTACATGACGTGGACCTACGGCCCGGCGGGTTGGATAGAAGACCTGAATCCGTGGATTAACGATCCCGAAAAAACCAACCCCAACTACAACTGGGACGACATGCTGGAAGGCGTTCGTGCCTCGTGCGCATGGAACGGTCAGCCTGGCGGCGAGCTGGGTTCTGAAGATGCGAAGCAATGGTGCATTCCCTGGGGTTATGAGCAGAACAACCTGGCCTACAACGCTGAAATGCTGGATGCTGCGGGTGTGGGTGTCCCCACCAATATGGATGAGCTGGTTGCCGCGGCAGCAGCACTGACTTCCGACAGTGTCTACGGTATCGGCGTGCGAGGCTCTCGATCCTGGGCAACCATTCACCCAGGATTCCTGTCAGGTTATGCCAACTACGGACAGAAAGACCTGACTCTGACCGATGGCAAATTATCGGCGGCCATGAATACGGATGTGTCCAAGGGCTTCCACCAGCAGTGGGTCAAGATGATTCAGGACTCCGGCGCGAAAGACTGGGCAACCCACACCTGGTATCAGGTGGGAACCGATCTGGGTGCCGGCAAGTCTGCGATGATCTATGACGCAGACATCCTGGGTTATTTCATGAACGGTGGTGACAACCAGATGGCTGGCAAACTTGCCTACGCACCGTTTGCCGCAAACCCTGATGCCGATGCGCCAACACCGAATATCTGGATCTGGTCGCTGGCCATGTCCAAGTTCTCCAAGGACAAGGATGCCACCTGGAACTTCCTGCAGTGGGCCAGTGGACCGGAGCACGGCTTGTTCGGCGCAACCAAGATGGACTTCGTCAACCCTGTCAGAAAGTCTGTCTGGGCCGACGAGATGTTCCGTGAGCGATTGAACAGCAGCTATCCGGGATACGTTGAAATGCACGACGTATCAGCACCGGGTGCGAAGATTCACTTCACACCGCAACCGCTGTTTTTCGATCTCACCACCGAATGGGCGGCCAGCATGCAGAAGATGGTGGCGAATGAAATCCCCGTGGATGAGGGGCTGGACCAGTTGGCCGAGAGTGTTGACAAGCAACTCAAGGAAGCCGGTCTGGGCTAACTCACAGGCAGCGGTATCCACCTGGCTGGGTGCTGCTGCCTGATTCCCTGGTTTTTCAACTCCTGTCCGGAAAACAACTGAATACACGGATGTATCCAGTGTGTTGCCCTTGGCTTTCCGTTGCTCCTGCAGCACAGACTTCCTCATGTCTAATCAATCATCAATCCGGCCCGGCACGGCATTGCCGCGCAGCCGATTCAGCATCAGCAGAAAGTATCTGCCGTATGTGCTGAGTCTGCCAGCGCTGCTGGTGTGTATTGGCATACTCGTTCCGTTTTTTACGGCTGTCTACTATTCGTTGCAGCGCTATCGGCTCAGCCAGCCGTGGGCGCGTGAGATGAACTGGGGCGAGAACTATCTGAATTTCATGACTGATTCCAGTTTCTGGAATACCTTGAGTGTGTCTCTGGAATATGCATTCCTGACGGTCACGCTGGAGTTGTTGCTGGGGCTGGGTATCGCATTGTTGTTGCAACGCCGCTCTACTACTAACAATTTCATATCCATCATGCTGCTGCTGCCGCTAATGACAGCGCCCGCTCTGGCAGCCTTGATGTGGAAGCTGATGACCAATCCCGGCTTCGGCATTCTCAGCTATCTGTTAACACTGATAGGTATCGATGATTTTCGCTGGGGAGCATCGACTGATACGGCCATGTTTACCGTGGTGCTGGTGGATATCTGGGTATACACGCCGTTCATCATGATTCTGCTGCTGGCGGGTTTGCGCTCATTACCCAAGCAACCGTTTGAAGCGGCAGCACTGGATGGCGTGCCCCGTATGCAACAGTTCTTTCGCATAACACTACCCATGCTGACGCCGTATATTTTAACGGCGACGTTGTTCCGATTGCTCGAATCCATCCAGCAGTTCGACA
>CALLPU010000083.1 GCA_938016235.1 uncultured Granulosicoccus sp.
GCTCAGTCTGTTTTCCACCAGCGTTGCCAATACCGTACTGATTCTGAGCACCGGCCCCGTGTTTGCTGCGTTGCTGGGATGGCTGTTTCTACGGGAAAGCGTGAGTCGTTCCACGTGGCTGACGATACTGCTGGCCTTCAGCGGTGTTGCCATCATGGTGAGCGGTGGCATGAACGCCAGTGACGGCACCGGCTTGTTGTACGCTTTTGTGGCGGTCATCGCTTTTGCCACGATGATCGTCATGTTGCGCAAGGCCCCCCCCGGCAAGGACATGATGGCACCGACCGCCCTTGCCGGCCTGTTTGCGGCTGTGTTGACGCTTGGCTTCATACCCACGTTCAGTATTTCCTGGCACGACCTGTTCCTGTCCATGTGCCTGGGCTCGTTACAAGTGGGGCTCGGATTCATCCTGATTACGCTGGGCTCGCGCAGCGTACCCAGTGCACAGGTACCGTTACTGGGCCTGGCAGAAACCGCATTGTCACCATTGTGGGTTTGGTTTTTCGTCAACGAAACACCGGCGCGTAATACGTTACTGGGAGGTGCGGTGGTGCTGTGCGCGGTAACCTATCAGGGTTACCAGGGATTGCGCCGCCATTAAGTCACTGTGATTAACTTACGGTGTGTGAGTGACGGCAGGATCCGATAACCAGCCCTGAACCGTCGGTATCAGACGATGACCGTCTGCGCGTCCCTGCTCGTAATCGGATATCAGTGCTTCGGATCGACTGCCGAACACCAGACTGCTTAATGCGCTTTGCGGCGATACTACCGTGAGTTCAAGATCATCCGGCGGATCGTTGATGAACGCTAACGACTGGTGCAGCACCTGCTCATGGCGCTCCAGCATTTGCATGACTTTAAAAGGCGTTGCAGAAAAACGCCGCGCCCTTTCCAGCCGTTGCCGCCAGATGAATGTGTCTCCCGAGAGACGGGCATCGGGCACCATGACGGGTACCGTCCTGATCAACAGTATGCGTCGCGCGCCCTGCTCGTACGCATGACGAATCGGCAGCGGATCGGCAACACCGCCGTCCACGAGTAATCGATCGCCAAAAGCGACGCCATCCTTGTACAGAAACGGCACGGCGCTGGACGCCTTGAGGTAGTTCAGCACGGTGGATTCATCGGGTTCCAGATACACGGGATCCAGAGAATCCTTTTCGGTTGCCACGAATATCAAACGGCGCTGCGCACCCAAGGACGAGATCCGCTGGTAGGGAAGACGATACTCGGGGTCTCGCAACGTGCGCTCAAAATACCCGTCAAGATCCAGAACACTACGATCCATCAACCAGCGATAGGGCACCAGAAAATCCGGGCGGGCAGTTAATTCGGCAATGGCCCGTTTGGCGTAGCCATGTTCACCCAGAAAGTAAGTGAGTAGATTCTGAGCCCCTGCCGACACGCCGCAACCCAGATCAAAAGGGTTTAACGCCTCTTCGAGCAGGACATCGAGGATACCTGCCGTGTAAATACCACGCTGGCCGCCGCCTTCTGCAACGATCGCCGTTGTCGGTTTCACCTCGTAACTGCACCTGTGCATCGCACTGTGTGTACTCTTTAATCTTGCGCGCTAACGTCTGAATGTTACACCCACTGCCGTGCAGTGTTAATTGCAGATTTTTCACGAACCGGTTGTGAGTTGAGCGCGACCCACCAGGCAACAGCCAACACCCCTTTCACATCAGGTCAGAGCACATCACTCTTGATCACCAGCATTTTCTCTCGCGTCATCTCGTGCATCGAATACTGAATGCCGCCCATGCCGATTCCCGATTCGTCGCGCCCGCCAAACGGCATCCAGTCCACTCGAAAAGCGGTGTGGTCATTGACCATCACTGCCGTGGCGTTGAGCTTGCTGGACGTATCCAGTACATCCGTCAGATCGTTTGAATAGATGGCTGCCTGAAAGGCGTACGGCAGGGCATTGGCTCGATCAATGGCATCCGCCTTGTCGGTGTAGCTGTACACACAGACCACAGGGCCGAATATTTCCTTTTGCGACACCGTTGCCGATTCAGGTGGATTCAGCAAGACAGTAGGCGCATAACAAGTCTCCGATAGTCGCTCGCCCCCACACAACACCTGAGCGCCCTCCTCGCGCGCCTGCTCCACCCATTGCGCCACGCGATCTACTTCCCGTGGCAGTATCAATGGCCCGACCTCGGTCTCGGCCTTCAACGGATCACCCACGGTCAGCTGAGATGCTCCAGAAGCGAGCTTGTCGGCCAGATCCTGACAGACACTCTCATGTGCGTATACCCGTTGTACAGACACACACACCTGACCGGCATGATAGAACCCGCCCTTCAACAAGCTGTCTACCACCGAATCCAACTTGGCTGACTGATCCACAATGACCGGCGCAGCACCACCGTGCTCAAGCGCACAGCGGGTTCCCGGCGAAAGCCTGGAGCGCAACATCCAGCCCACGGCTGCAGAGCCTATGAAAGAAAAGAAGTTGACTCGACTGTCTGTCACCAACTGCTCCGCATCGGCGTTCTCAACAATCAAGGCCTGGCACCAGCCTGCCGGTAAACCGGCCTCCTCCAGAATCTCAACGAAGCGCAGGCACGACAGCGGCGTCGTCTGAGCAGGTTTCACGATCACCGGAGCGCCCACGGCAATAGCGGGTACGGTCTGATGAACGATCAGATTCAGTGGATGGTTGAACGCACTGATGGAGGACACCACGCCAATCGGCTCGCGTTGTGTAAACGCCAGCCGATTCGCGGATGAGGCCGTATGACCCATGGGGATTTGCTCTCCCTTTATTTGCGGGATATGTTCGATGGCCAACTTCAGGCCATTAATGGCACGAAGCACTTCCACTTTGGAGTCTGCATACGGCTTGCCTCCCTCTTCTGCCGCCAGGCGTGTCAATTCTTCCACCTGCTCCGACATGATGGCCGCAGCCCGTTCGAGTATCTCCACGCGCTCATAAGCCGGCAACCAGGCAGAACGATCAGCAAACAGCGCAGCCGCAGTGGCCAATGCCTGCTCAACATCGTGGGCAGTGTTGAACGCCACCTTGCGAATCAACTGGCCGTTGTAGGGATTGTTGACTTCCAGCATGCTCTTTTCCTCGCCGGTGTTCGCAGAATCAGACAATGCAGGCACTCTCCTTCAACAACACATTGAGAATCGAATGATTCAAGGAGTAGTCCACGGGCAGATCGATAACGTGGACGCCAGTGCCGTTCAGCGCAGTCTCCAGCGTTTCCACAAAGTGGTTGTAGCTCTCTGCGCGATGGCCGGTGGCACCAAAGCTGTTCGCGTATTGCACGAGATCAGGGTTGTTGAAATCCAGACCGAAGTTGTCAAACCCGACACCTTCCTGCTTCCACTTGATCATGCCGTAGGCGTTATCTGTCAGAACGATAACAACCAGATGCAAATTCATGCGCACAGCGGTTTCAAGTTCCTGTGAGTTCATCAGGAATCCACCATCGCCATTGACCGACACCACCTTGCTATCCGGCTTGAGCTGTTTGGCAGCCATCGCCGAAGGCAGACCGGCTCCCATGGTTGCCAGAGCGTTATCCAGTAACAGAGTATTGGGTGCATAGCACTCGTAGTTTCGTGCAAACCAGATCTTGTACACACCGTTATCCAGGGTCACGATATCTTCGGCGTCCAGATGCTCTCTGAGCAAGCTGACCAACGCCTGCGGCAGAACCGGGAAACGCTCGTCCTTGAAGTACTTGGTGACGTGCGAGTCCACCTCATCACGCACCCGTTCGAAGAAACTGAAGTCCTTGTCCAGCTTGCCCAGCTTGGTGGTCAGGCTGCAGATGGAGCTGGATATATCACCGACCACGTTATGTTGTGGAAAATACACGTCATCGATGGTAGCCGGGCTGAAATTGATGTGGATGACCTGCTTGCCGCCTTTCTCCATGAAAAAGGGAGGTTTCTCAATCACATCATGACCCACGTTGATGATCAGATCGGCGCGATCAATTGCGCAATGCAGATAATCATGCTCGGAGAGTGCGGCGGTGCCAATGTAACGTTCATGACGTTCGTCCACTACGCCCTTGCCCATTTGTGTATTGAAGAAGTAAATCCCGGTCTGATCAATAAAATCTTTCAGTGATTCACTGGTGCG
>CALLPU010000084.1 GCA_938016235.1 uncultured Granulosicoccus sp.
CACCGTTTGCATCTGCACCGCCAGGCGGCATTCGAGGTTACCCAGATGTTGAAGATCATGAACGCTTAACGCCGTGGCATTTAGCCGGCTCGCTGCTCTCAGCAATCGCACGGATGATTCCAACTCACCCAGTTCTCCATAGGCCCTACCCAGTTTTGCCAGCACTCTTGTGTTGTCTCGACTCCATTGGGCAGCCCTGATGTCAGGCGACGTCATGGGATCACCGTAATTCTGTCGAGTAAAATCCAGCAAGTCGTCAGCCTGCGCTATCAACCCGGCAAATTCTTCAGCCTTTGCACTACGGGCCAGATTCCGAATATTCAGCGCTTCTGTTTCACACTCGTGTGGAGAAACATAACGCCGGCTGCTTGAAAAGGTTCCGCCTGATCGTTGGCGCGGATCAAGTCTGAACTCAGGGTCTCCCCAGCATTGATAAGCACCAAACGTATTGCTGTCCGGGAACTCTTTATAGGTGATCAGTCGCGCCTGGGAAATGGAATAACTCAGTGTCTGGTTGGCCAGAATGTTGTCGTAAAACACATCAGCAAATCGTTTGGCGGCGCCATCATTAACCTCCCAGCCCGCTGCAATAACGACCTTGGTGCCCAGCATGATGAACTGGGTGGCCAGGTTAGCTGCAATATGGTTATACCGAACAGCTCCCTCATGCTCTCGTTTTTCGGTATACCCGAGGTGACAGCAATTGAGAAAGACCAGCGCAGGCGTTCTCGGCATCTTGTTGATCAAGGTTGGCGTCAGACGCAAACCTTCACCGATCACCATGCCCTCATCCTGCTCGTCACGCTCTGCATTGCCCGTTTTCCGGTAGTAGGAACCGTGACCGGCAAAGTGCAATATGCGGAACTCTTTCGAGTAAAGCGCTTCGATGATTGCTAACGCGGGATCGGCACTGTCCGGGTCTGTCGAGTCATCGGAAATACACGTTGTCACCTCGTATTGCCGATTGACCTGTAACAATCGGGCAACCGACTGCGCCTCCTTGCGTGCACCTTGCAACACCGGATAGGGATCACTTCCGCTGGGCGGATCACCTACCACCAACGCAGCGTTACCGGTTGCAGGCTCCGGCCGGTGCCGATAGTTTTCCAGAGACAGTCGCCGCACCAGGGTTTTAGAGATAGCCAATGGCTCTTTCTTTGTCGACCATCCGTCTATCAGCATCTCCCAGGGTATGCGAGCTGTCGCTTCATCAAGAATCAGCAGAATCTTGTCTGAATCTGGCGATTGTTGCTTGATGGATCTGGGCAGTACGAGTTGAAACAGGGCTTGCTGCGGGCTGGACTCCGCATTTCGATCGTAACGGGTGGTGTGTATGATTTTTTCCAGAAATCGATCAATGAATTCCCGGTCAATCGGTTCTCTACTCAACTCATTGCGCGCGTAGCGCGTGTGGTCATCGTAGATGTACTGTGACTTGTCATCGCTAAGCTTTACGTTAATGGTATGCCACCATTCAGGGCCGGCGGAAAAACGGCTGCGGCGCAATCCACCATCCAGTGTCCTCATCTCCGGCTCAACGTACACATCATCCAGAACTTCCGACCAGCTGAACGCGGCATCGGCCGTCTGCAACGCAAGGTCTTGCCAGATCTCGACGATCTCTAACTGTTCCAGCAAGTACATGTTGCTGAACTGTTTATCTTGAAACGTACGGTTTGCCGCGGCGGCTGAGCGAAGCATTACACCTACGCTGTCTCGCACGGAAAGGGAGCCGGTACCTGACCCTATCAGTAACGACGACAAGCCAACTACCGGAGGCCTGTGGCCACTCGATTGCGTGGACCACCAGTCGTTGAACTCTATGATGTATTTGACGATGCCGCTGGTCAGCGTTCTTTCCAGCATGGCGGTGGACAATTCACCCACCTGGCCAAGTCCAACCACCACCGCGCCTTCGGGAATGGCGCGCCCGGAGCGAGCAAAAACCACTTCACAGGTTCCGATTTCCCCAGGGTAGTGTCCGATATGATGCCGTTGAGACAAGCGATACTCCAGTACCGTATCCAGGGCTTTCTCGGCTGCCACTATCGAATCCCCTTCGTAGTGACCAACGGTGACGGGGAAGCGTGAGAATGCCAGATCCCCGTGTGCTACCGATACGTTCAGAATGGCGTTATTTGCCGGTGTATTGCGACTATTGGGCAATGCCATACCCAGAGCCATGGCCAGCAACGTTTCATTATCCGGCAGGAAATCGATAACGCGGGTGTCCGCCTCAACCCAGGTTTGTTCACCCGCCCCCGAACGCAAACCCCTGGCCAGAGGGTTGCGTGATAGCAATGAGGTCTTGCCGGTGTTGAGAAGCTGGCGCCACGCCTTGAAATGTGCGGCATCATCCAGCAGGGAACCATGCACACTGGGTTGGTACCAGACGTTGCGCAAACCGGTAGGTATGCCATCCTCCCAGGTAACCTGACCGTCTCCGGCTGCGGTATAGCGAAAGCACAATTCACCATCGCGTGATGCATCGAAAAACGCATCCGCTACTGTCTTGTCACTGTGACCGGCAACATAGCCAACCAGCTCGGCATCCAGTGGAGTATCCAGCAGCAACTGTCGCTCGCGTCGTGCCAGACTCAACAGCTCCTCCGAAACCTGGCTCCAGTGCTCACCTGAAGGGCTGTCCATAACCCTCTGCCATGTGGCGCCCTGCATCCACTCGAGCTCGCCAAAACCTGGCAGCATCGTGGCAATCCCAGGAAACTGCGCCACCAGCTCCGTGATCTGCCGCTTGCTGTTTTTCAAATCCGCCAGCGCCAGCAGCTTGATCAGCTCAGCTTCACCGGCAACAATCTGGTTCACGCCATAAGAGCCGTTAGTGGGAGTACCTGCCATCAGGAACCGCGAACCCGGACGCGATGCAATAGCTTTCCACGTGACCGGATGATTGGCGATCATCATGCGCGTCACCAACCCTCCCATGGAATGCGCAACAATACGAATGGGCTGAATATCGTTTGCCTGCTCCTGGCGCTCGATCAGTTCATGTACATGATCGGCCAGCACCCTGGCGGATTCTGTGAGTGACAAACGCCAGTCATACGGGCACATGAATACGTCATGATCTTCTGAGCAGGCCTCAATAAAGTCACCATAGGCTCTATCCATTACCGACGGCGCACTCACCACCGGAGCCTGATGTTCAATACCCAGCCGCGTGATACCACCGCGCAACAAGCGACGAACCTTTACCCAGATTCGCTTGTCGTTATGACGCAACTCACTACCCAGGATGCCCGGTACCAGCAACAATACGGGTCGGTTACCCAGGCGCCTGGGTGTTGCGCTACGCGGGATATAGACTTCATCGGGACGCGTGATGAGCTCAAAGCGCGGGCTTGGCACACCGGTTAAACGCTTGACCAGCTGCGATGCCGAATCCGCATTGCTGAAGTAAGAAAAATGATTGACATGATTACCCACCACACGCAGTGAGACAATGCCACCTTCTCGATTGGCACCACCGTCCATGGATGCCGTGTTGACTACCAGATCGTTCTCACCACCAAAGAAACGGTCGGTCAACCACAATGGCAGACGTTTCCAGTTCCATCGATCCGTGATCTCAATATCACCTGCCACAATAGACAAGTCGGCAGGTACCATCGCATCAGTACTGTTGAGCGTATGGATTAACGCACTGCTGGGCATTTGCGCCTGCAGGCCCGGCAACACCTCTGCTTTCGTATTGCTTTTCAGTACACCGAGCGTAAAGGTCTTGAAAGCCTGATACACCGGGTTGATGGATTGACCACCCAGAAGCCCGACGGCATTGAACGCCCGGTTTGACCATCGATGCAGTTTTCCGGAAGCCAGCGTCGTTCCGCGTGCCGGGCATCCTACTCGCACGAAGCGATCAATGGTCAACATTCGCGACGTCAATGCAGCATTGAGCTTTTCCAGGTTTTCATGCTCTTGCTGGTAGTGTTTTTTCAGCGCATCGAATATGCGACTGGATAAATCCAGATCCTGTTTATCCGATGCCTGTTGCGCCACGAACAGGTCAATCTCTTCAGGTGAAAAAGCGGATGTGCCCACGCGGCTGCCTCTGCACAAGATCTCGCCAATCAAGCCCCCACGCGAATGTGAAAGCAGATGCAGCCGCGCTTTTTCAGGCAAGGCCTCGGCAACCACGAGCGCATTAAACACAGGGCTTTCGGTGAGTGTGCAGTGCTCCAGCGCAATGATTCGATCATCATAGAAGCGCCTGAGCTGCTCATACTCTTCAGGCCGGGTTTGCCACAGCTTGCCAAAGCTGCCTTCGGTAGACGACAGCGTTCCGTGCAGCAATAGCAATGTGGGATGTTCTTCATCAACCAGCGCCGCGACGTCTTCTGGTGTCATGGGTTCCAGCTTTACGCTGGTGGCACTCGTGGATACCACACGGCACACCCGTGTATTACCCTGCGTGGCAAGCTTTTTTTCCAGCTTGCGTGCAATGGTGTAGGCCACCGGATCAATGACCAGTGCACTGAGCTGTTCGGTGCCTGCAGACTCTAATTGATCATTGGCCAGATCAGCCGCTTCGGCACCGAGTGATGGTGCGAGATCGAGCGCAAACACCTTGATACGCTTGATCATGTTGCTGATCAGGCCACGTGATGCACCTGAACCCAGCGCATAGTCATCCAGCACCAGTTCATCGCCACCCTTGCCACGCGTACCCGCTGGCTGCCCTCGCAGTAACTCTTCGCGTTCCTCCAGACCCAGGTACCACTGGGTACCGTCACTCAGCGTCACTTCAACGAACTGGTCGTCTTCTACTTCTATGACCTGACTCTGCCCCCCGGCACGAGTGGAGGATGTCTCAACGGTATGCAGCTCCTGCACGGAGAACACATCCGAGCTGCTATCAAGCAACGACACATCAGTATCGTCTGTCGTTATTTCACGAGCGTTCGGGATGACAAGTTTCATGCGGCCTTTTCCCTCGGCAGTACCACTGGCGGTGTGGCAACGTGTACCCGAGTTGCCTTGTCGGTCAAGCCTTTACAGCGCACCGAGATTACAGATCATCAGTGTCACGTCAACAATCATAGACTAATGGCTAGCCACAGCGCCATATAAGGTTGCAGAACTCCACTCCGGGCTATTCTGCACGAGCACCCTGCTAGACTGTGACTCGACACAATGGCAGCGTAGAGGTAAATGCGATGAGCGTGGTTTATATTGGTCATTGCGATGTGGGTTGTATACCTGACGCACGCGCCTCTTTTTTGTCACCCTTTCACAACGTGTCGGGCAGTCAGGCCCTGAAAGGCAAAGTCAGTTTCCGAGACGACGACAGAAAAACCTGGCGAAAATTTCGCGAGCTTTCCGACTCACGCTTTACCGTCAGCAACATCAACGAATTTCTGCATTCAGCGGGCTTCATGCCACGCGCACGCCCAATCCCGGTATTCGATTACGTAACTCAATCAGCAGCCCGGTTGTTTCAGGAATACCTGCGAACCATGGAAGGGCAAACCGATATCAAGCCTGATGGATTCGTGGGTCAGAAAACCATCGCGTTCATGCAGCAGTGGATGGACAAGGGCAAAACCTGCGAATGGGGAGATCGGGACAGCCCGTCGTCCGAATACATTCAGTGGATCAATTCGTTGAATCTGGCCAAGCAGCACTACGCACAGAACCAACCTGACCTGCTCAGGCAGGTTGCAGAGCACCCGGCTGCTTCAGACAGCCTGGCCGTGAGCGACTGGACATTCAGCCCAACCGATATCCACCTGGTTGGCTTGCGCTCTGGTGAACATCTGGATCAGAAACGACGTGTCAGTGATGATCTGTTTATTCTTCTGATCAATGGCCAGGTGTTTAAATTCTGGGGATCCACCGACCCCAATGCCGAGTTGGCCGAGCGGACTGATGAGCCATTTCTGGTGGAAGGCCAGCACAAGTACCGATTCAGCTGGCACAAGATAAACAGCGACAAGCAGATATACCGAGCATTGCGACCGTATGGCAATGGCGTATTGGTTTTCAGAGACAACGATAACGACAACGCTCTGACGGCAAAGGATATTCAATCAGGGCTGGACAAACACCCCAACCCCACCATCAATATTCACTGGTCAGGAATTGGTGGATACAACTGGTCCGCCGGTTGTCAGGTAATCGCCGGGAAAAGCTATATCAATCCTGCCGGACGCGTGATTGATTGTTCCGCGTTTGCCGCGAGAAAATCCAGTGAACTCGACAACACACACCGTAAAACCAAGGGGGCCTACAATACGCTGGCCGACCTGATTCTGTGTTACGCACCCGCGCAGATTGATCATCTGTATTACACCCTGGGCAGAGACGATACGCTGCTGCTATCAGACGTATTCGATGCTGATTACCTCAAGCGGACGTTTCGCTCCATGCAGGTTTGAAACATCAGGACAATGTCAACGGGTGCACTCAGTCAACGTCAACGACAGCAATCTCCACCAGCAAACTGTCAGATAGCGTTTGCAGTTTTTCATGCACGGTATCAGTTGTCATATTCATCGGAACCCGGAGCCTGGCCTTGGCGTGAAACAGCATGCCACCGGCCATGGAGGCCTCTTCAATTGACGTATCAAGCGACTGAACGCTGATGCCGTTTTTCGATAGCAACTGGGTTATGTCGCGCACAATTCCGGGATGGTCCTGCCCCAGCAGGTCCAGCTCCACATCGTGCCCGTCAGCATCAACCGGGAGATCCGGAACCGGCTGCATGTTCACGGTTAAACCCGTTGACACCAGGGATTCAAGATCACTGAGCAACTCAGCCTGACTGCTACTGGCAACCTCCACTCGCAACATGCCCGCGAACTGCCCTGACAGATTGGCCATACGGCCTTCCAGCCAATTACCGTCATGGGCTGCAACAACTTCAGACAACGCACTCACAAGCCCCGGCTTGTCTGGCCCGGTTACGGTAATCAGAATGGATTGTTTAGCCATGAGTCAGGTCAGCCATAATCTGGCATAAGGTGCCAAGTCCATGAACCCGTCAGTGATAACAACGGGGCGCGTGGTCAGCTTATCAAACAATTCCACAATACCGCTTTCCATCAGTGGCTCAATGCTCAGGCGCTGCGTGGTTTCGGTAAAGTTGTAAACACAGGCCAGTGTTCCCAGTGGATGGCGATTGGCAATAGCAAACACATGCGCATGGTCCGTATCCAGTATATCCGTATCGTATCTGGCGCAGAGCTGCGGAGTTTGTCGGCGCGTCTTGATGATTCGCTGGAAACCCTGATACAAGCGCCCTTCGATCGTGTCTGTATCGTGTCGGTGCTCCAGTAACTGCCAATCCATGGCAGGCCGATGCATCCATCGACTGTCGCTGGCGTACTCTGCGTTTTGCGCGTAGGCGTAGTCATTGCGCAAGCCAATTTCGTCCCCCATGTAGATCAAGGGCAGCCCGCCAAATCCGCACACCAGCGCGTGGCCAAGCAGGATACGTTCAATAGCAAGAGAAATCAGTTCACCGTCGCCCCACTCCAGGGCTTGCTCAAGCCCCGCCAGGCTGGCCAATGTGCCATTGATACGACGATCTCCCGTGGCGGCATTGAGCTGAAACACGCCACCTCGCGCGAAGCTGCCGGGAAAATCACCGGCGTAGAAGCTTGAAAGAAACTGGCGGTGAGCGTGACCATCCAACCCAACGGCAGCCGCATCGTCATCCGCTATCGCCCAGCCGATGTCATCATGGCAACGGATATAAGTACCCCAGGCAATGGAATTCGGTGTACGAGGAAACTCACTGAGCGCCTGCGTCATCAAACGGGTATCGCGACTCGCCAGCGCACTCCAGTATTGCACCATCAATGAGTTGTGGTAGGCGATGTTCGACACTTTACCGTGATGCCTGCCAACGCCAAAGTAGCGGATGAGATCATCCGGCGCCACTATCGCTTCCGCCTTGTGCGCTACCGCAGGCGTCGTAATGCGTGAGCAAGTCCGTAGCGCCTGCATCAGATCAAACACTTCTTCCTGATTCTGCGAATCGGTACCCATTCGTTTCCACATGAACGCGACCGCATCGAGCCGAAACACCTCCACACCCAGGTTTGCCAACTCGAACATGATCTCCACGATTTCCAGAAACACATCCGGGTTGGACCAGTTCAGATCCCACTGAAAATGGTTGAACGTCGTCCAGACCCATTTACCGCTGTCTGGATCGAGCGTGAAGTTGCCTGGCGCAAATTCGGGAAAGACTTCAGGTAGCGTGCGCTCATAGGCATCAGGCAACGTGCGATCATCAAACATGTAAAAATACTGTTGATAGCGTTCATCGCCCGCCTGTGCAGCCTTGGCCCACGGGTGTTCGCGTGCGCAATGATTCAGAACCAGGTCGATACACACGGAAATCCCGCGTGAACGCAATGTTGAACATAACGCCTCCAGGTCATCGTTGGTGCCCAGAGCGGGCGCCACCTTCCGATAATCGGTGACGGCATAACCACCATCGTTCTCACCATCGCGCGATTGCATCACCTTCATCAGATGCACATAGCTTGCGCCGATTTCCTGCAGATAATCGATGTGATCCTGGACCCCATCCAGCTTGTCAGCAAATTGCTCGACATAGAAAACGTAACCGAGCATGGTTTCATGCTGAAACCAGTCAGCTTCAAGATCGCGTTCAATATCCAGCCCCTTCAGTTCATCTGAGCGCTCAACGTGGTAGGCCGCCATACACCGCACCAGCTTTTGCATGAACAGATCAAAATCATCACGCCGCCCATAGACTGGCAGCAGCCCGTCATAGAGATTCTGGAACCACCGTGCCAGGCGAATGCGAAACAGCTGTTGATCACGTTCTGGCACGTCGTTCAGTATCTGATCAATACCGACGCTGGCTTTGTCCAGGCAGGCCAGAGCCGCGGCGCTCATCAAATGCGCGTTTCGCTGACGCATGGCAGCCACCCGTGTGACATCAGTCAGGGCCGAGCCCTGGTCGGGGTGGTCATTGGCGGGGAACTGATTCATAACTAGCGCACTCTCCACGGTGCCCGAACGATGACAGACGGGATCAAAAACACATCATGACGCAAAACCTGCGGCCTGGCGCACCACTCACTTTATTTCAGACCGGAAATCTGCTCGGCTGAAATGACGACCGGACAGATTCTGGCAGCAGCGACGAAAACTTACCAGACATACAGGTTTGCGGCTGTCACTCTCAGCTGGCTCCCTCCTTGCTGTGTAACCCCCCGACAGGTTGCGAACGAACTATCTCGCATGGCGTGTCGTGGTGAATGCCTAGTGGATCGTGCGGTTAATTCAGTGATAGACATTTTGTTCCCAGCGTCGTCAGAACAAGGCAGAAAAGCGAAGTGTATTGGGTATACGGGGAGCTTTTCTAACGTGGGGCTGGCGGCGCTGGGGACGACATGTGTTACCGACACGCCGCACGACCCACTAGAGACCGGTTGGCTTCTGGC
>CALLPU010000085.1 GCA_938016235.1 uncultured Granulosicoccus sp.
CCTGCACCGAGTATGACGATTTCCTGAACCAGGATATCGATGCCGTCATTCTCTCTACACCCACGCAATTGCACTGTTCACAGTCAGTGCAAGCCATGAAAGCAGGCAAGCACACGTTTGCTGAAATTCCCATGGCAGACAGCCTGGCCGATGCACAAACGATGGATGCCGTACAAAAAGAATGCAACGTGGTGGGAATGGTGGGCCACGTACGCCGATTCAATCCGTCACATCAATGGATAAAACGAAAAGTTGATGCGGGGCAGTACAACATCCAGCAAATGGATGCACAAACCTATTTCTTCAGACGCACCAATACGAATGCCAAGGGTGAAGCGCGAAGCTGGACTGATCACTTACTGTGGCACCACGCCTGTCACACCATTGATCTGTTCATGTACCAGACCGGTGAGATTCCCAGTGAGGTATTCGGTCTGCAAGGGCCACCCCACCCTGAGCTGGGCATAGCACTGGATATGACCATTGGCCTTAAAACGCCGAGTGGAAAACTGTGCACGTTGTCTCTGTCGTTCAATAACGACGGGCCGTTTGGTTCATTCTTTCGCTACATCGGCGATACCGGAACGTACGTCGCCCGCTACGACGATTTGTACGACGGTTACGAGAAGCCGATAGATTTGTCAGACGTTGCCGTATCCAACAACGGGATCGAGCTGATTGATCGCGAATTTATCGCCGCGATTCAGGAAAATCGGGAACCCAATTCCAGCTTTGCCCAGGGCCTGGCTGCCATGCAGGTCATGCAGACACTGGAAGATCAGATGGGTGTACTTAAAGTGTAACAACTGGCTAAGCGCTAACCCGGGCTCTTCATGAAACAACCCACCCTCGCCACCAGTGGAGCAGAGTAAACGTTCCACTACACCAGTGGGATGAGATCATGAAAAGCCCAGACCAGAAGCCGCCTCACAGTGAGGCGACTTCCACCTTTTGACCGTTACGACTGAAGGTCGAACCGGTCCGCGTTCATCACTTTGGTCCAGGCGCTGACGAAGTCAGCCACGAACTTCTCACCATTGTCGTCCTGTGCATACACTTCTGCATAAGAGCGCAAGATGGAATTGGAACCAAATACCAGATCCGCCCGCGTGGCAGTCCATTTGACGTTACCGCTGCTGCGGTCACGAATTTCATACGTGCCATCGGCTTCAAGGTGATGCCAGGTATTACTCATGTCGGTGAGATTCACGAAGAAGTCATTCGTTAGCTGACCTTCACGATCAGTGAAAACTCCGTGCTTGGTACCACCATGGTTAGTACCCATGACACGCATGCCACCCAACAACACGGTCATCTCCGCAGCTGTAATACCCAACAGTTGTGCCCTGTCCAGCATTAATTCTTCTGGACCAACCGCGTACTTGTCCTTCTCAAAGTTGCGGAATGCATCGGCCAATGGCTCAAGCACGGAGAAGCTCTCTGCATCTGTCTGCTCGTCGGTTGCATCACCACGACCCGGTGAAAAAGGCACGGCAACACTGTGGCCCGCTGCTTTGATCGCCTGCTCCAGACCCACGTTGCCGCCCAGTACAATAACGTCTGCTATGGAAGCACCGGTATCGGCAGCAATCTTTTCCAGCGCACCAAGCACGGTAGCCAGACGCTGTGGCTCGTTAGCCGCCCAATCCTTCTGAGGTGCCAGACGAATACGAGCACCATTGGCGCCACCGCGCTTGTCTGATCCTCGATACGTACGAGCGCTATCCCACGCAGTGGAGATCAGATCAGCAGCAGACAAACCACTGTCAGCAATCTTCGCCTTGACCGCTTCCACGTCATAGGATGTTGAACCGGCAGGAACCGGATCTTGCCAGATCAGATCTTCAGCAGGTACATCAGGCCCGATGTAGTTGGCTCGAGGCCCCATATCACGATGCGTCAACTTGAACCAGGCGCGAGCAAAGGTATCTGCAAAGTAGTCCGGATCAGCCATGAACTTCTGACAGATCTCGTTGTAGATGGGGTCAACCTTCATGGCCATGTCAGCATCGGTCATCATCGGATCGTGACGAATCGACGGATTGGACGCGTCAACCGGCTTGGCATCTTCAGGCATGTCCACCGGCTTCCACTGGTTGGCGCCTGCCGGTGATTTGGTCAATTCCCATTCGTAGTTGAAAAGGTAATCGAAATAGCCCATATCCCATTGCGTCGGGTTTTGCGTCCAGGCACCTTCAATGCCGGATGTAAAGGCATTGGCAGCCTTGGCATCATGACCCGGGTTAGCCCAGCCGAAACCTTGCGCTTCAACACCCGCCGCTTCAGGCTCGGAACCGATGTTGGCGTGATCGCCACCACCGTGTGCTTTACCGACCGTGTGTCCGCCGCAGGTCAGCGCCGCTGTTTCTTCATCGTTCATTGCCATTCGCGCAAACGTTTCGCGCACGTGCAATGCTGTTCGAGCAGGATCCGGCTGACCATTGACACCTTCAGGGTTCACGTAGATCAGACCCATGTGAACGGAAGCCAATGGGTTGTACATGGTGGAAGGATCATCCAGATCGTCGTAACGGTTGGCACTGTCAGCCAGCCATTCGTCTTCAGCACCCCAGTTGATGTCAGTCTCAGGCCCCCAGATATCCTCTCGGCCAAAACCGAATCCAAACGTCTTCAAGCCCATGGACTCATAAGCCATGTTGCCCGCCAGAATGATCAGGTCGGCCCATGACAACGCATTGCCGTATTTTTTCTTCACCGGCCATAGGAGGCGACGCGCCTTGTCCAGGCTGGCGTTATCCGGCCAGGAATTCAGCGGTGCGAAACGAATATTGCCCGAGCCGGCACCACCGCGCCCGTCGCCCATGCGGTAGGAACCGGCGGAGTGCCAGGCAAGACGAATCATCAGACCGCCGTAGTGTCCCCAGTCAGCAGGCCACCAGTCCTGGCTGTCTGTCATGAGTGCCTGAACATCGGCCTTGACTGCCGCATGATCCAGTGCCCTGGCAGCTTCTCGATGGTTGTAATCCAGATCCATTGGATTTGTGCGCGCACCGTGCTGATGCAGGATGTCCAGGTTGAGCGCTTTTGGCCACCACTTGGTCACCGGTTTTTCAGTTGACGTGTTGCTGCCGTGGGCAAAGGGGCAGCCCCCTCCGATTTCACCGTCCATAAAATTCTCCTAGCTATAGAGGTTGGTTGATATTGAGTGTGTGATGCTTGGTACGACAGGTAACTACTTTGTGGGCGCCTTCTGGCAATCCGGGCAAACGCCCCAGTAGGTCACTTCCGCTTCGTCGATCTGGTATCCGTGATCGTGATCCGCCGTCAGGCACGGCGCCTCACCGACTGCGCAATCGATATCGATCAGGTTTGCGCACTGACGACAGACCAGATGGTGGTGGTTGTCTACCCGGTGCTCGTAACGTGCTGGCGACCCGGCTGGCTGTATTCGGCGTATTATTCCGCGCTCTGACATGACATTCAGCGCGTCGTAAACGGCTTGCCGGGAAATAACACCCAGCTCCAGCCGCACTGCCTGACAGATATCGTCCGCCATGGCATGCGGAGCAGCCTGCACTGCGCGATAAACTGCCAGACGCTGAGCAGTGACTTGCAGACCGGAACGCTTAAGAGCGCCGGACACGTCTTCACGCGCAGGATGAGATGCCTTTTTCTTCACAACTCAATACTAAGGCCAATTCTTTACTGTGTCAAGAATTGGAACTGCAAAAGTTACCCGTGAACACCTCGCATCTGGCGTGCGAGGTGTTCACGCTGGGTCAGTACGGGTATTGAGTTCACGTGTTCCTCGCATCGCGTGTGCGAGGGGTAACCCTGTTGCAGGGTCAGCTTTTCAACGCTTCGGTGAACCCGTCAACTATTGATTTATAGGTGCTGAGCCGTGCGGCATCTGCCAGTTGTGGCACCGTACAGGTAAACACCCGCTTACCGTCCTCGTTGTCACCCCCACTGTAGCCAAAACTGTTCAGGCCAAGTACTTCGCGTTGCGTAACCTTTAGGCTGTATCTGGCATTGGGGTCTTTCACATAATCCAGCTGCCCGGGCTTTTGCACCATGCTGCTGTGATCGACGATTTCATTCAGGCCCACCAGCACGAATTCACCCCGGCTGTGTATTCCACCCAGTATGAAACAGTCATTGAGGAATATCTTCCACCGGGTATTACCGCCTTTCCAGTGACGCTGGTCGACGAATATCTTGCCCCCGTCAAAAACTGATCCTTTCTCCTCTATGATCTTTTCCAGATTAGGAATCAGGCCAATAGTCAGCCCCTCTGCTCCACCCTGGGTCAGGCCGTGTTTGTAGATGCTCCACGCCACAAAGACGTGGGCACCTTCTTCCTTACCCCATGTCTTGTCAAAATCTCCCGAAAATTCCGCAAAGCTTGAATACGCCATTACCACTCTCCTTTGCTGAGCAGGTCCTGCTCATTCTGTTGGTCTCAAATCGTGAGTACCAGGAAAGTGCTAGACGGTTCAATTTTCCGGTAAGCGAGATTACGTGTGTCAGTTCAACATGCGCCGCGGCAGAAATAGCCTGGATGGGTATCCAGGATCAAGCCACCGATATCTGGCGGGCTTTTTCCACCAGCACCTCTGCCTGACGAATAGAGGCGAAATCGATCAAACGGCCATCCAGAGATACCGCTCCCTTGCCCGCTTTCTCAGCCTCCTGCATCGCAACAAGTATTCTCTCTGCCTTGTTGACCTCGGCGTCCGAAGGGCTCATCACCTCATTGGCCAGGCCAATCTGCGACGGGTGTATGGCCCATTTGCCTTCGCACCCCAACACAGCCGCACGCTTGGCTGCCGCGATGTAGCCATCTTTATCCTGGAAGTCGCCAAACGGACCATCCACCGGTCGTAACCCGTTGGCTCGGCAAGCCACGACCATACGCGCCAGGGCGTAGTGCCACATATCGCCCCAATGCACCTGTCGCTCATGACCGTCGCCGGCATCGGTGAGCACTGAATAATCCGGATTCACGCCACCAATCACAGTTGTCCTTGCACGGGTAGACGCTGCGTAGTCGGCAACACCGAAATGCAGACTTTCGTTGCGTTTGGATGCAGCGGCTATTTCAGTGACGTTTTGCATGCCCAGCGCCGTTTCGATGATGTGTTCAAATCCTATGCGCTTTTTGTATCCTTTCGCATCCTCGATTTGTGTCACCAACATGTCAACCGCATAAACATCCGCTGCAGTGCCGACCTTCGGCACCATGATCAAGTCCAGCCGCTCACCAGCCTGCTCTACGATGTCGACAACATCGCGATACATGTAGTGTGTATCCAGCCCGTTGATGCGAATGGACAGGGTCTTGCTGCCCCAGTCCATGTCGTTGAGTGCCTTGATAATATTCTTGCGAGCCTGTTTCTTGTTGTCAGGCGCTACTGCATCTTCCAGATCAAGAAAGATCACATCAGCATCGGACGCCGCCGCTTTTTCAAACATGTCCGGCTGCGAACCCGGTACGGCAAGCTCACTACGATTCAATCTTGCAGTTGCCTGTTCTATCAAGTGAAAACTCATGGGACGTTTCCTCGGATGTGTTTAAAAAAATTGATTAGAAGTCAGGTAATGCCCAACGCAGCGCCCATGAACCCTGTCACGAACGCTTTTTCCTTCCCACCAGTTTTACTGCCCGCTTAGCCTGTCCATCCCAGTGCGGAGGAAATGCAATTCATCGATTGGAGCAATGGAACAGATACCGTGCTCTTGTTTCCCCTGGCCCGTACTTCCCTCAACAGATCCACTTGCAGCACATGCACGCGCTCAAGGTCACGTGAGTAACGGTCAAACTGATAACGGAATTCGGGGAACCTGTCGGCCAACGTCTGGCACTGCGTAATTTGCTGAACAGCATGAGCACTTTTCTCGTACTCGTGCTGAATCGCCGTGAAAACGGCTTCTCTGGTGCTGTCACATTCCACCAGGCTTGCATATCGGGCTGCGATGTCCATGTCGGACTGAAAAAGGGTTTTTTCGGTCTCGTCTACCACGAGTCTGAAGAACTCGGATTCGGTAAACAATTCTCTTAACAACGAAAGACCACCGTCCCCCCTGACCTCAAGGAAGCTATCAACCGCACTGCCAAAGCCATACCATCCCGTGAGCAGGTGGCGATTCTGCGTCCAGGCAAATACCCACGGGATGGCGCGTAGATCATCAAGACTATTGGCACCAAAACGACGCGCAGGTCGCGAGCCGATTTTCAGGTTTGCCAATTCCTCTACCGGACTTGCTTGCTGGAAATAGTCGAGGAAGCCCGAGTGATTGATCAGCCCGGTGTAGGCCGTCTGACTCAATCCTGCCAGCGCGGCCATCGCATCCTCATGCTCGGGGATCAGGCGACGCACCGGGTTGTGCAGCCGATGCCCGATGGCACTCGACAACAGAAGCTCAAGATGCGCATCGGCCGTGCCACGATTGGCGTAGCGTGCAGACAACACCTCACCCTGTTCGGTTAACCGAATGCTATTGCCAATCGTTGCCGGCGGCTGTGCGGCTATTGCTCTATGAGTTGGCGCACCGCCCCGACTGACGCTACCGCCTCGACCGTGGAAGAAGGTCACACCCACGCCCAGCGAATCGAGCGTGGCAACCAGTCGCGACTGAGCGCAGTGAACCTCCCAGCTGGAACACAGAAAACCACCATCCTTGTTGCTATCCGAATAGCCCAGCATGATCTCCATGGCACGCCCTCGACGTGTCACACAGCGACGCGCACTGGGTATCTGCATGAGTTGCCGCACTATGGTGGGAGCAGCACGCAGATCAGCAATGGTTTCAAACAGAGGTACCAGGCTGATCTCGGGAGACTCACGGTCAAAACCAACATAGCGGGCCAGTAGCAGTACCGTCAGAAGATCATCGGCGGAGCGCGTCATGGACAAGATGAAGGGTCCGACTGCTTTGGGATCAGGGCCGGATAACACGTCGTACATCAAGCCGAGCAACGCCAGCAATTCCTGCGCATCGGATGAAAGATCTTCATGTGCGATTGCGGGCACTTGCTCCATCGCAAGCTCTGTACGCAACCTTTCAGACCAGGCCTCAGTGGCAGGCTCCGGTGACGATTGCGGGTCGGTGAGTTGCCAGATTTCCTGTAAGACCGCATTGGTGACCGTGGAGTTCTGACGGATATCCAGCGTGACTGTGCGAAAACCAAAGACTTGTGCAGACCATCGAATGGGCCGGATAACACGATGGGCAAGCCCTGCTGCCTGCAATGACTCGAGCGCTTTTTCCAGAGCGCGTAGATCATCGATCAAATCACCCACATGCCGATAGTGATCCGACTGGATATGGCTGGCTATGGCACTCAAGGCCTGCCTGAACAATTCATTGGGATTGCGAACCGTGGCATCTGTGGTTCCCACAATCTGCCTTAGCGCCTTGACATGAGCTTCAGGCAAAGGCGCGATTCTGTTACTGATGGAAAGCTGGCTGGCGGCTTCCGTCAACATGACAATATAGCGTTCACTGACCGTCCTGCGACCCAGCGCTAATGCCTGACGCGACACGGTGGTACTCACATGCGGATTACCATCACGATCCCCACCAATCCATGAGTGGAAGCTAAGCTGAGGCACGCACTCCTGCTGATCAGCCTCATCACCACCCAGTGCCCGATTCATACTGGCGAAAACAGCCGGTACCGATTCGAACAGTATGTCCCTGAAGAAATGTATACCCCAGGCAATCTCATCTTCGGGCGTGGGCCGATCTATACGCAGCTCACCGGTAAACCACAACAAATCTATCTCGTTTTCTATGCCTTCAATGCGTTCGATTCGCTCCCGCGGTGTCCAACGGTTCGTTTCAAGCGACACGATTCCGCGGTAAATACGTCGATGAATCTCCATCACGGTAACGCGTTTGGTTTCGGTGGGGTGTGCCGTAAAAGTCGGCCCTACTACCGTCGTAGCGGCCATGTTGGCGACATCATTGCGATTGAAGGGTGTGGACAATAGTCGTGCAAACGTCTGGGGAACAGCAGCACGGTCTTCAGCTGTTTCGATGGCGCGCCGCGATCTCATCGCTTCGTTCTCATCAACAATGCGTAATAACTGAAACCGGATGTTCAACGCCTGCAAGTAAGGAACTGCGTTCTTTCCTGCAGGCAAAGGCGAATCGGATGGTGCTTCCAGGTATTGTGCGATCTCTGGAGCCCGCCGAGACAACACCCGCCTCCACAATTGCAGCATCTGTGTGGTCAGATCACTGGGCATGTCACTGGTCATGTCAGCCGAGACCGTCGAGCCTTTTGTGGAGGCCATATCAGACTCTGATGCAATGGAGGTATTCATGGCAACGGTACTCAAGCCGCCAACGCACGGGCAATGGTTTCACCCACTTCGGACGGGTGATCAGCCACGATGACACCAGCTTCACTGAGTATTTCAACCTTCTCCGACGCACTTTCACCAAAGGCAGAGATGATGGCGCCCGCATGCCCCATCGTCTTGCCTTTGGGAGCCGTCAAGCCTGCCACATACGCAACAACCGGTTTTGATACATGGTCCCGAATGAACTCTGCCGCTTCTGCTTCCTGTGGCCCACCAATTTCACCGATCAGGCAAACGATATCCGTGTCATCGTCTTCTTCGAAGTGCATGAGCACATCCGTGAAAGACGCTCCATTGATAGGATCACCACCGATGCCAACAGAGGTGGATACGCCGATACCCAGCTGCTTCAATTGATCGGCGGCTTCGTAACCCAAAGTGCCTGAACGTCCAACAATTCCCACGTTACCAGGCTTGTATATATGCCCTGGCATAATGCCGAGCATCGCCTTGCCCGGGCTGATGGTTCCGGCACAGTTGGGGCCAGTCAGCATCATTCTGGATTCCTTCGGAAAGCGGTACATGTAACGCTTCACCATGATCATGTCTTGCGCCGGGATACCGTCGGTTACGCAGACGCAATATCGGATGCCACTTCGGGCAGCTTCCATGATGCCGTCTGCTGCAAATGGTGGCGGCACAAATACAAGACTGGCCTGCGCTTCCGTTCGTGCAACGGCTTCGGCTACCGTATCAAACACCGGGACACCCTCGACCGTCTCGCCCCCCTTGCCCGGAACAACCCCTGCGACCACGTTCGTGCCGTAATTCAGCATCTCCCGTGTGTGAAAACGCGCCATGCTGCCGGTGATCCCCTGCACCAGAACTCGTGTCGATTCATCTAGTAATATGCTCATGTCGGCTCCCCTTGGTAGTACTCGAATTGATGTGGCTGACGTCGGAACGTTGCAGCGCTCAGGCAGGTTCTTCAACCTCTCTCGCAGGCGCCGTCATCTGCGGTTTGACCGAGTCTTTCCACGCCTGCACCGTCAGTGCTGCTGCCTCTTTGAGCGTGGTTGCCTTGATGATGGGCAAACCACTGTCTTCCAGTATTTTTCGGCCCTCTTCAACGTTGGTTCCTGAGAGGCGAACGACGACAGGTACAGACGCCGGGTTATCCGTCAAAGCCTGCACGACACCGTCCGCAACCCAATCACAACGATTGATGCCTGCAAAAATATTGACCAGCACGGCGTTAACGTTCTCGTCTGACATCACCAGACGAAACGCCTTGGCAACTCGATCGGGAGTGGCCCCTCCCCCTATATCCAGAAAGTTGGCGGGTTCACCACCGGCATGCTTGATCGTATCCATGGTCGCCATGGCCAAACCGGCACCGTTGACGATGCAGCCAATATTGCCTTCCAGCCCCACATAACTGAGCCCTCGATCTGCGGCTCGGCACTCTCTCGGATCTTCCTGGCTTTTGTCTCTCAGCTCCGAAATCTGCGGGTGACGGAACAAGGCGTTGTCGTCGAACGTCATTTTGGCGTCGAGCGCCAGTATTCGGCGATCTTCTGTGAGTACCAATGGGTTAATTTCAACCATGGTGGCATCAAGATCGCGAAAGGCGCGATAGCACCCCATGAGCGCCTTGACGAAACTCTGAATCACATCCGCTTCCAGACCCAGCTTGAACCCGATCTCCCGGCACTGAAAATCTCGTAGTCCCACCGCAGGTTCCACCGACTCTCGAACGATGCTGTCTGGCCGGCTCGCGGCTATCTCCTCGATTTCCATGCCACCTTCACGTGAGCAGACAATCATCACGCGCTGGCTGGAGCGATCCAGCACCAGCCCCAGATAGTACTCTGCAGCGATGGGTACCGCGCATTCCACATACACCCGGTAGATCCCCTTACCTTCAGGCCCGGTTTGATGGGTTACGATCTTGCGGCCAAACATTTCCTTGCAAGCCGCCTGGATCTCGGAGTCGGTTGAACAGATCTTCACCCCCCCAGCCTTGCCTCGGCCACCGGCGTGCACCTGTGCTTTCACAACCCATTTGTTGCCACCCAACTCCCGCGTACGATAAGCCGCTTGCTCGGGGCTGTACGCAAGAGCACCCGGCGGGTTTTCTACGCCAAACTGATGCAGTAGCTCTTTTGCCTGATACTCATGAATGTCCATGGTCATCTCCTGTCGTCTGGCCAGACGGGTGCTGTTAAGGCGGTCAGTATTGTCCGCCCGGGCGAAAACACACAACGCCCCCGAACACCGCATTTTGGTATCCAGAAGTACAGGATAAACACCACTCACAAGGATAGTATTCGTCGAAATACAGCTATTAATACCTACCTATAAGGGTAGTATTGTCGATTAAAGCCCAACGTGAATTAGTCCATCAACGCCGCGCTGAATCTGCGCGTTAACTCAACCGGTAATCCCGCACTCACTTGCAGTCCGATATTCGCTACTCTTGCGAGCCACACACCAACTTGCGCAAACCCGTCATGAAATTCGTTCTCATCCTGCTTGCCCTGGGCATCATCCTGTACTTCGCGATGCAGTACATGAACCGCGGCAAGGCGCAAGAAAACATCCTGCTCGGCCAAACCTTTCTTGAACAAAACCTGACGGTTGACGGCGTACAAAGCACCGCATCAGGTCTGCAATATCAGGTTTTACAACCCGGTTCCGGAGAGGTACATCCCACCGCAACTGATCGCGTCAAGGTGCATTACCACGGCACACTTATTGATGGCACGGTATTCGATAGCTCGGTGGATCGTGGAGAGCCTATAACTTTCGGCCTCAATCAAGTTATCCCTGGTTGGACTGAAGGATTGCAATTAATGGTTGAAGGGGAAAAAACCCGGCTTTTCATACCCAGCGAGCTTGGTTATGGCAATCGGGCAGCCGGCAAGATCAAACCCGGCTCAACCCTTATTTTCGATGTTGAGCTGCTCGGCATCAACGTGGAATGACGGTTGCCATAGCGCGCGCGTATTCGGCCGGAGTAGATACTGGATACTCTGTGACTATTCACGTCAAATTCAGTTATCCATCCACGCAGCGATCGACGCCCTGATGGTCTAATTGCTTACAGATAGAGTACAGCGAAACAGAGAAAAGGCATGCACTATAAAGTACCCACGAAAAAAGAATTCAAAGCCTCTTTTGGCGTGGGCAGCCTGCGGCGTTCACTGCCTAAAGGTGCCATGCATCGCATAAGTAGACTGCTGGAGATGCACGATCAGAGCATGCTTGAGCGACGCGACAAGTCACGTGTGCAATTACTGCACGACATTGAGATGCATGCGCACTACGCCTTGCGTCACCCCAAGTCCTCTGGTATCGCGGACAAGCAGCAACGGATAGACAGTGTTAAAGCCCTTCAGCATGCTGTCAGAGGTGAGCTTTGCAGAATCATGAAGGTTCGGCACTACAGCGAAGCAAGATCAATTATGGCTAACAGGTTTGGTATGAAAGCGGTTAACAAACACCCGGACGATAATCAGATCTACCAATTCAATGATGATGAAATCAACGCTTCCACGTTGCATTTCGTCAACGGCTATGTGTGCATGATGGACCCCGACACTGAGGGAGAAAGCATGGTGTATGACACTGACTGGGAAGCGAGCCTAGGCGGACGACAGACCAATCTTGAGCACGGCGGTGCGCTATTTGTGCTCACACGAGACCTGAAGCTACAGGTCAGCGGCAGGGCCTATCCAAGCCTTGACGGCGATTTCAAGCACACGAGTTTCCTGAGCGGAGCAGCCGTTCTGGCCGCCGGTACCTTGCGTTGTGAGAATGGAAAACTGAAGTGGATATCCGCAAAAAGCGGCCACTATCAACCAACATCGCGGCACATGCTCACGCTCCTGGAATTTTTACGCGCAAAACAAATTGATTTGAGAAAAGTTGATTTCTACCGGACTGTGAAAAACGCAGGAGCCGTTGCGAACCAGGGACGCGCCCGCGAAATGTCGCTCGGGGAATTCCAGAAGTGTAACGCAATGGATTTTCTGAATGCTCGGGGTTTCAAGGGTGAGAATCCTCAGGATATGTTTATCCGTCTTTAAGTGTAAAAATACAGGCTCGAATTCGGTGTGCAATGACCGATCAGATCGAGACCTGTTGTTCCCAGTTCAGCATGCGGCGGACTCTGATTGGAGTATGCCGTACGCTGGTTGTCAGGTGATTCTCGACCGCTAGAGCGCTTTAAGGTCTTTTGGTACTCGTGCCCACAGAGGAGCGTCACCCTCAAAAACCTTGGCAGATGGGTTAAACACATCAGGGTCATCGAGAGTTCCAGCCGAGATGCTTCAGGTAGACGTCCCATTAACGACAGTCCCGACCAACACCAGTCATTTAGTTAAATAGGATTACTGACGAAACGTTTTAGAGCGGAAGGCGACTGGATGTGAATATATCGCTTGTCGTTCGCTCGTGATTCCGCTTCCGTCAACAGTGCTGGTCGTTTGATTCTGTGAAGCCACCACATCATCTTGTAGAGTCTCAGTGTTACGGGCCACATGGGGCAACCCGAAGGTCCGTCCGAGCGACCTACGAATAGCGACTTTATTTGCCGTTTTGTTGCCCACCAATAGTGAACCCAGATAGGGTGGTCGATGACGATTATTGTGTCAGCTGCGTCCATGCGTTTCAGAACAGAATCCCAAGGACCATACCCGTCTACCAGCCAACGATCTTTGGAGATTATCGCTTCATGGGCCCTGTCGAATTCATCAGCAGGTGTCTGAGTCCATCCAGACCTCCACTGTATTTTGTCGATTGCAAAATACGGGAGCCCATGTGTCGAGCTTAGTTCTTCGCACAGGGTTGACTTACCACCACCGGCATTCCCAATCACCATTACTCTTGTCATCAATCCAACCTACCGCAAAATACTGATTTAGTCGAATGTCCTGGTTGGGCACGTAGCGGAATTACTGACTCCGACGCTGACATACTCTTTCTGTACCGTGGCGTGCCATATCCTGAGCAAAAGCCACGAGCGGCAAAAAATCATAAATACTGAAGGCCAACACGGCAGGCCCGGCAGCCATCAATACCCGTCACACGCTAGCTCACTGCACTAGCACATTCCCCAATACAGACCAACCACCAGACAATCCCTGCTTGCCCCACTCACCGTCTATAACAGGCACATCATTTGAAAACAAAATGTATGTGTTTCTGGCATCAAGCTTCCAGTTTGACGCTGATGGTTCGTCGGCACCGGGCTGGATTATTCTTATGGCGAGCTTGTAACTTCCCGGATTGACTGACGCCAGGTTGAGGTCACCCGTAAAGTCAAACATTGAGTCAGGCATGATTGATTTCAAATCATTGTCAGAACTCTGCATTGATACAGGTTTGTCGTTCCCATCAAGCAATGCGAACTGTACGTCCCAATCAAAATACATGGGCGCTACACCGATGTTGGTTCCGATAACTTCCACATTCAGGGAATTAGCCTGATTCACACGCTCAGCAAAGCTGGCCACATCAATCTGATAGTTGTAGCCCATTTTCTTGTGGAGCTTCATATAGCCCTCATAACCGGATTGCCCTTGAGTGACTCGATACGCTCCCGCTTTCATCGTTGAGTAGCGCCCCTGCTCGATCATCTCCAAGCCCGCACCACCATTGAATGCAGCATTTCTTTCACTGGCAGCCTCAGACCCACCCCGCGGTGGGACTTCACCACCAATGGGGCCATTCATCCATTGACTGCTATTGGCAATCGCCTGATCGAACTCCTCGCTATGGCCGTTGTTAACAACAAAGAAGTCATTATGAAACCCGATACCCGAGGCAGACTGTGTTGGTTCTCTCCACGGATACCTTGCCATAATCTGAGCGTTGTCAAAACTGT
>CALLPU010000086.1 GCA_938016235.1 uncultured Granulosicoccus sp.
CGTTTGAGCGGGCAATCACCTTGATCGATGAGCTGGATTACGTGAGCATTCGCGATCAGTCAGCCGCCGTACTGACTAACGACTGGGCTACGCGGTACAGCGGCGAATATAGCGAGCGGTTGTGGATCCATACTTTTCAGATGATGAATTTCCTGTTATTGGGTATTCCGGAAGGAGCAGCTGTTGAAGCACGGCGCGCAGCCAAACTGTTTGAAGAACACGCAGACACACTAAAACAAGATCGTTTCACGCGCTTCCTGATGGGTCTCAGCCTCGAAACAGCTGGGCAACTGGACAGCGCGCAGGTGGAGTATCGGAAACTGGCGAGGGATTTTGAGGACCCCATTCCCTCGTTGTCCGGAGAAAGCCAGAGCGAACTGGTCGTATTTCTGGCCACTGGATTTATCGACAGAAAACTCCCGGGTGATTTGTTCATCGACTACGACGTCAGAATTTCATGGCCTTACTATCTGGATTCGGTGGCTATCGAACCTCGCATAGACTTGCAAGTCCAGGGCGAGAAGATTGCAGAAACCCTACGCGCAGACACCACACTGGTAACCATCTCTCAGAAAGCACTTGAAAAGCGCGGGAAACGCATTGCTACACGCCAAGCCGTAAGACTGGCGGCAAAGCATGGCATTGCCGATGCGCTGGAACAGGAAGATGCCTTAGCCGGTGGTATTGCCAGACTACTGCTGGCGGTAATTGAACAGGCTGATACACGCAGCTGGGAAACACTGCCTGCAAACATGGTGCTGTTACGCATTCCGCTGGATGCAGGCGATCAGACAGTCACTTTACGACTGAGTGACTACGCAACAGAGGCCAACAGCATCGACTACTTGCGCAGTATCGATGTATCACTTGCACCCGGTGAGCGCCAATTCAGATTGATCAGAACGGGGGTCAATGTCGACTAGCGAGCAACGGTGACCAACCTGTCAGGTACCTGAAGTACCAGAGCGAAATTCCATAACAGCGGCAGAACAAACCCGAGCCCCTTCGACAAAACACCGTCTCGTAACACGGCATTCTGCTTCGCTCACACCGCCGCTGATTTTATATGCTAATCTTCAGTCTCCAGCCGCAACGCAAAGGAGGTGATCAAATGTCTAGTGTTTTGATTTTTGTCGGGTCAGCTATGAGTGTAGCGCGATCTTACTAACGTTTATTTGCGTAAGACTCTAGCCAGCTGATTCGTCAGCCAAGGCACGGAAGCCGCCTCATCAGGCGGCTTTTTTTTGGGCGCTTCCAACCTGTCTGCAGCGTGACATACATCCGCCAATGAGCCCTGCACAACCGGCTACGCGGTAAGTCATGGGATTGAACAAACCAGCATCAGAAAGTGGTCTGAAACGCGCCAGGCAGCGACACTTCCAGGATAGCCACGTCTGATGATATGTCGCCCAGCTCATACTGCTCGTTCGGTGGCAGCGTAAACGCATCGCCAGCAACGAGCAGCTGCTTGTTGATGCGAACACTACCGGCCAGCACCGTTGAAAACAGAACATTGGCCGAATGCGACGTGGTGTAGCTCTGCACCGATCCTGCAGCCCTGAGCAGGCAGGCACTGGCAGCATCAGCTGAGGCATCAGCTATTCCCATATCCGCTGCGGCAAAACCGGGAATCCTGTGTGCCTGCCACCGTGCCTTGGCTTGTTGAAAGTGGCAGAAGCGTTGCCCGTGAAACAGGCGATGCGAATCTATACGCGTTGTGGGAAGTTCCAATTCGTTGTCAATAGCCGTCACGTGTTCTGAGGGTGTGCTGATTTCAATCACCTCAAGACCGTTAGATGTCTCCAGCACCTTGTGTCGGATATGCGGTGGCTGGGTAACACAATCTCCCGGCATCAGCGTCAAGGCTTCTCCCTGATCTTCAAATACCAGCTTGATCCAGCCGCGGATGCAAAACACCAGTTGAAATTCAGTCGTGTGGTAGTGCACCCGATCAGCAACAGGGCCACCGTTGGGAATTCGCAAATGCGATGCGCTCAACGCACCTCCCAGGCGACTCGGAATCAATTCCCGGGTGTGAGTACCAGCGCGGCCCGTCGTCCACGGGGAAGAGCCTCGCAGCGTGCAAATCTCTGAGCGATAACTCTTCAATGTCTGCTTGTGCACGGTGAAGGTCTGTTCGTAACAGACCTCTGTGCCACTGGGAGACGTTAAAGACGCGTCCTTGGATTCTTCTGTTCGAATTAACAAACGGCCCGGGGCCGATTGATATTCCATATCCAGTAGCAACGATAATCCGTAACCTGCCAATTCCGCATAACGTGGCTTGTCCGCAGGATATACCGAGCGCAGCTGCAGCTTGATATCACGTGTATAGAAGGCTATGTCAGCTTGCAGATCCTGACTGGGGAGAACGGTAAAACCGCACGCTACTGGCGAATTTACCATGCAATCAGCTTCCTGTTTTTCTTGGCTTGACGGCGTCCTGATCCGGTTACAGAAAGCACTGTGCTCACGGCATCAACCTGATCAATCGACCACCGGATTTGTCCTCTAACGCATAGACGTAGCCTTCAGGCCCCTGCTCCAGCTCTCGGATACGTCGTTTCATGTTATAACGCTCTTGCTCTACGGCAGGATTGTCAAGTTGCACTCTTACCAGGGATTGCGAAGAGAGCCCTCCCATTAATCCCGTACCTTCCCAACCCTCATACAACGACCCTGAATAGACCACCAGACCCGCCGGCGAAATTACCGGTGTCCAGCTTATCGCAGGCGGATTGAACTCAGGATGGGTAGCATGATCAGGTATGGGGACACCATTGTAGTGTTTGCCTTCTGAAACCACGGGGTATCCATAATTTGCACCGCGCTCAATCAGGTTAAGTTCATCGCCCCCTCTGGGGCCCATCTCATGCACCCAGAGTTGATTGAACTGATCAAATGCTATACCTAATGGGTTGCGATGACCCAGCGACCAAACCTGTGAAGCCACTGTGCCGTGCGCGGTAAACGGATTATCCACTGGAACACGGCCATCGTCATGAAGGCGGATAACCTTCCCCAGGTTTGTTTCCATGTCTTGTGCCGGGTCGAACTTCTGCCGTTCGCCCGAGGTGATGTACAGGAAGTTTTCAGACGAAAAAGCAAGCCGATGACCGTAATGCCCTTGCCCTGTGACCTTGGGTGACTGTTTCCAGATGACGGTAAATTCTGTAAGCCGTGCCGATGAGTTTTCTTTCTGCTCCAACCGTGCTCTGGCAACAACGGCACCACTCAGATTGCCATCACGCTCAACGTAGCTTAGGTACACCAGAGCATTATTGGAAAAATCAGGGTGCAACACCACATCACCCAGCCCGCCTTGACCTGCAGCAGTCACTGCCGGCAACCCTTGAACCGGGATTCGACTGGTGACGCTGAGTGGCGACGTGTCATCCGTGGTCGGTGCGCCTTGCCCATTATCCAGGGCCAATTCGTCAGAATCAGAAAAACGCAGCAACCACAGATTGCCCGGCTTCTCCGTCACCAGCAACGCACCATCGGGCAGAAATGTCATGGCCCAGGGCTGATTGAATGTGGCCAGAGGAACGGCCATCAATGTGTTACCCGAGTTGCTGGAAACGGTAAACGGCTCGTGCGAAACCTGATCAGAGGCGCAAGCCGATACCACCAATTGAGTGCTTAACGCGCACCCGATAGCAACAGCCTTTCGCAGCGCCTTGACGTGTCCAGATTGATTACAGTACATACCCATCGCTAACCCTGGCCCGGTCTCGTTGCACAGATCATACGACAGTCTGGTTATACTCACGACCCCGCCCGCCGAAATGCCCAACAGTGACCAAAGCCGAGCCCACCCAGAAACCACGTCCCTTCGTTGACCTGATCATCAGCATCGTCATACCGTCGGTCATTCTGATGAAGCTCAGCGGTGATGACAAGCTCGGAGCGACGCTTGCGTTGATCGTTGCACTGGCCTTTCCCATCCTGTACGGCATTTACGAGCTGATCTTCAATGGCAAACGCAATGGCATGGCATTGCTCGGTGTCATCAGCGTGCTGCTCACTGGTGGCATCGGACTGCTGAAGATCGATGCACAGTGGCTGGCGGTCAAAGAGGCTGCAATTCCATTGTGTATTGGCGTTGGCGTGCTGGTCGCCAACAAGCTGGGGTATCCACTGGTGCGCAAACTGTTATTCAACCCCACCATCATGAACGTAGCCAGAATAGATGAGGAGCTGGAAAAGAAACAGAACCGTCAGACTTTCGAGAACCGACTGGATCGAGCCAACATGCTGTTGGCGGGCACTTTTCTGTTCAGTGCAGTGATGAACTATTTCCTGGCCAAAACCATCGTCACCAGCGAGAGTGGATCATCTGCGTTCAATGAAGAACTCGGCCGAATGACTCTACTTAGCTACCCGGTCATTGCCATTCCTTCCATGATCATGATGCTGGGAATCTTCTACTTCATCTGGCGGACCGTCAATCGTCTCACCGGTTTGTCGCTCGAAGAAATCATGGTCAGCGAGGAAGGCAAGGACAACGCCTCCAAATCGAAAGATTCTGATTGACGTTGCCCTTGCGCCTTGACTTGGCCCTTGTTTGGGCCTTACTTGAGTTGTGAGCCCTGCTTTTGAAAAGCTGATTTATCTCAATAAGCCAGAATGGGCCAATGCTGAACCCACGGTGACCTATCCATTCGCAGACGGCAGTGTCAGCGCCAGAAATATCGGTGAGCTCTCCCGCTGAACAAGCACCGGGATAGCCTCGTCGGCGGGCGCTTCCCTGACCAGTTTTTCCAACTCCTTAACTGAATCGATCTCTTCACGATTCAGTGACAGGATGACATCCCCTGTGCGGATTCCGGCTGATGCTGCTGCACCGTCCGGGGATATCCTGGACACCACGACACCGGCATCGATGCCCATCTGCTCGCGCAATTCGTCTGGCACTTCAGCGACCTCAACACCAAGACGCGATTCATCCACGGGATTAACCGGAGCCACTGAGCTGACCTTCTGACCCTCATCAAGCGGCTCGATAGTGACATCTATCGTTTTTTGCTTGCCGTCTCTCAGCACGACAACAGGTACGGTTTTACCCGGCTTCACAGAACCCACCAGCGGCGGCAGTTCGCTAGAATAATTTACCGACTTCCCGTTGAAGTCCAGAATGATGTCACCGCTCTTCAAACCGCCATTGTCGGCCGGGCTGTTCTTGGTGACTTGCGCTATCAATGCGCCCGCTGGTTTGTCCAGCCCAAACGAATTTGCCAGCGCCTGGTCGACGTTCTGGATAGCAACACCCAACCATCCTCGTGTAGCAAATCCCTGGTCCTTGAGCTGTTCGGCGATAGACATCGCTACATTGATCGGGATCGAAAACGACAGGCCCTGGTAGCCACCCGAGCGTGAGTAAATCTGTGAATTCACGCCCACTACCTCGCCGTCAGTATTGAACAGAGGACCACCGGAGTTGCCTGGATTGACCGCAACATCAGTCTGAATAAACGGCACGTAAGTGTCGTCTGGCAGACTTCGTGACAACGCGGACACAATACCTTGCGTGGCGGTGTGTTCAAAACCGAACGGTGAACCAATAGCCAGTACCCACTCACCGACTCTCAGATCGTCCGAGTCACCGATGGTGACGACCGGTAGATCGCTCGCGTCGAGTTTCAACAGCGCTATGTCACTGGCAGGATCGCTGCCGACCAGCTCCGCTTGATACTCGCGCCGATCGTTCAAACCCACCCGAATATCGGACGCATTGTCGACAACGTGCGCATTAGTGATGATGTAACCATCGTCTGAAATGATGAAACCACTACCAAAACCAGTGCCTCTGCGTGGTTGCGGTGAGGGATTTTGGGGCAGTTGTTCAAAAAATCGACGGAATTGTTCCGGTATTTGCTCAGGGTCAAAGCCCGGTGTGCCGCTATCAGCCGACTGCGCAGCACCAGCTAACACAGAAATCTTGACTACTGCGTCACCCTCTTCTTCTACAAGAGCGCTGAAATCGGGCAAAGTATCTGCCCAGGATTTCGTTACAGCAAGAATGGGTAGCAATGCTATCCAGAAAAGTGTTTTTGCGTATATTCTGGAGCCACTGAATAGACGTGACTTGTTATGAGGTTCTCGTACACCCACTTCGGCGCCTCCATGAGGGCTTAACAGTAGTGTGTTATCGAGTGTGTTGATCATGGTTTTAAACTCCGTATTTCTCACGTAACTGAATTTCAAGAGGAATTGACCCTTACGGACCAATTCCGGGTAACTCGCGTTGCATTACATATTTGTTACCCACAACGTACTGTGCAGACAGTTTTCGCTTCAAAAAACATGGGGGCTACATGCGAATTTTACTAGTCGAGGACGATACGGAAGCCGCGGCTTACCTCGTCAAGGGACTGACAGAAAGCGGCCATATGGTCGAACACGCTGCCGATGGCGAGCAGGGCCTGCAAATGGCCGTCGCCAATGCCTACGACTCGATGATTATCGACCGCATGCTGCCGAAGCGTGACGGGCTCTCAGTAATCGAGGAGTTACGACGAATGGGCAACATGGCACCCGTTCTCATTCTCAGTGCGCTGGATGATGTTGATGAGCGAGTCACCGGACTGAAAGCCGGTGGCGATGACTACCTGACCAAGCCATATCAGCTGAGCGAACTGACTGCACGTTTACAGGCATTGACTCGTCGGGCACAGACAGGTGTGCAAGGGACAGTCTTGCATGTTGGCGATCTGACTCTGGATCTGATCAAGCACAAAGTCACACGATCCGGGCGCAACATCAATTTGCAACCGCGCGAGTTCCGGCTACTTGAGTATCTGATGCAACATACTGGTCAGGTGGTTACTCGAAGCATGCTGCTGGAAAATGTGTGGGATTACCATTTCGATCCGCAAACCAACGTGATCGACGTACAGATCAGCCGATTGAGAAGCAAGATCGACAAGGATTTTGACTCTCCGTTGCTGCATACCGTACGCGGTGCAGGCTACAAGCTACAGGAAGTGTCATCTACCGCAGAGACCAGCTAATCCCACTATCCAACTGATTACAGCACCTGCGCGGTAGCAACATAATTAAACGGACGTTTCTCCGGTGTAGCTCTTGCCGCGCAGTTTTTTTCACACATTAGCCGCACGACCCACCGGCCAGCCCCCGACACTGACATGATGGTCATGTGTGCCAAGTGCGCGCATCGGGTTCTGGCTTCCCTCACAAACCCCGTTTGAATCAATCTCGCTTTTCCGAGCTGTCTATCAGAGGATGAGGGACGCTACACTATTACCATGTCGCATCAGCAGAAATCAGCAAGCCTCGGCCCACTTTCGCAGAGCACCGGCAAACCAGCAGCGAAAGCCAGGACAAACACGCTGTTCGGCAGGCTTGACCAGCGACGACTGTTCCGAACCTCGGCATTCAGGCTGGCGTTAATCTATGCAACGCTCTTCAGTGCGCTGTCGGCAGCAACGCTCGGGTTTATCTACTGGTCTACCAGAGATCAGATTGAATCCCAGGTTGATGCTCGGCTGCGGCTTGAAACTGATTACCTGATTAACCTGTACAAATCGGGAGCGCTGCCCGAGTTGCTTGAGGCTATTCAGCGACGCAATCAGATCGATACCTACGGTCGATTCTATTATCTGGCCAACAACGAGGTGTCAACCGCCGCCACCGACCAGAATGGCGAAGCGTTGCCGATGCGTCTTAAATCCGTTCGGTCACACACTACCCGCAACATGGGCGATGTTGCTGATCTTGAACCTGGCAGCCCTCGCGCTTTTAATCCGGTACGTGTCGCGGAGACACGGTTGTCTGACGGTCTGAAACTGACCATAGGACATGAGATCAGCGATGAGAAAGCACTGCTTGACCACACGTTCGCGCTGGTCGCCGGAGCAACAGCGCTAACCTTGTTGTTTTCCCTCATTGGCGGATTGTGGATCGGCACATCGGTGCTTCGACGTATAGATTCCGTAAGCAGAACAGCCTCTGAAATCATGAGCGGAGATTTGTCTCAGCGTTTGTCCGTGACCGCCCGCGATGATGAATTCGACGAGATCTCTACAAAACTGAATCAGATGCTCAATCGCATCGAGGATCTGATGAAAAGCATGCAGCAGGTAACCAACAATGTTGCTCACGACTTGCGTAGCCCCCTGACGCGGTTGCGTAATCGGTTAGAGGTAACGCTACTGGAAGAGCGAGACCCGGAAAACTACCGCGCCGTCATGGACGAAGCCATTGGCGATGCAGACAGCCTCATCCATACGTTTAACGCCATGCTGAGTATCGCCAGACTGGAAGCGGGTATAGATTCGGCACAATGGACAGAGACGCGAATCGGTGATCTGGCTGGCGAACTTGCAGAGCTGTACGAAGCTGTTGCTGAAGAGGAGGAGCAGCTGATTTTTTACAGCGATATCCAGAGCAACCCGCGTTTTCGTTGCAACAGACACTTGCTGGCTCAGGCAATCACCAATTTGCTGGACAATGCCATCAAGTACACACCACAGCCTGGCACAGTCAGCTTGAGTGTGGCCGGAAACGATGAGTCTTTCAGCATCACGGTATCCGATAATGGGCCGGGCATCCCCGAACACGAACGGGAACGCGTATTCGAACGGTTCGTACGACTTGAGAATGAGCGTAATTCAGCCGGTAATGGCCTCGGCCTTAGCCTCGTTCAAGCGGTTGTCAGACTTCATTCTGCAACACTTGAACTCAACGACAACAATCCAGGCTTGCAGGTCACCATTCGATTCAAGCAGAAACGCCCGCTCGAAAAACGCAGTGGCGGTGCCAAACTGATCAAGATGAAGGACTATTCCTGACCCGAGCTGTCATGAACCCGCCACTGTTTCTACGGCGGAGCATCACTGAAGCAAGGCTTCATCATCGATCAGTGCTTGTCCGTTTTGCTCGATATACCAGGCCCAGACTGTTCTTGAGCCCTGCACGGTCGGCGCTACTTTCAGATTCAACTGCGTGTTGCGCGGCAGTGTGTCCAACTGCTCTGCGTGATGCGGCTGAATACGAACACCACGAGGCTTGTCATTAACAGTCACCCAAAGATAGTGACGCCCTTCTGCTCCTGACTGCACCACGGACAACCCGGTAAAAATACCTTGCAGGGTTTTACTCTGCGCGCGAATGGGCGAACCTTCACTCTGCGCTGACTCTGCCTGATAGTAAAAGTACAGCCCAACCACCAGCATGATAACCGGCAAGGCCGTTAAAACAGAATGGATGGGGTTTTTCTGTTTAACCACATAGGCATCTTCCGGTGCAACCGGAGGCGGCCAGTCATAACGCTTTTTTCGAGTACGCTTTACCGGTGATTTACTCAATGTTCTGCACCTGTTCGCGCATCTGCTCGATGATCACTTTCATCTCCACCGAGCCACTCGTGGTATTCACATCATTCGATTTCGAACTGATGGTATTGGCTTCGCGGTTACATTCCTGCATCAGAAAATCCAGCCGCCTGCCAACCGGCTCCGTTCTTTGCACTGCGTTGCCGATTTCAATGCAATGAGCATCGAGCCGGTCCAGTTCTTCATCAATATCCAACCGCTGCGCTGCGTAAACCAACTCCTGCTCCAGGCGGGACTGATCAGGCTCAGCCTGCAATTGGGAAAGCTTGTTCAACCATCTCTCGCGCTGACGGCTCAGGACATCCGGCCGGATCATGCGCAGCTGGGCCACCTGCTCGGCCAGCTGCGAGGTCTTTGCGCACAGCAAGTCTCTGATTTGCTGACCTTCCCGTTCCCGGGTTTGCACAAAATCGGTTAGCGCAGCATCAAACACAGCGGTGGCGGCATCGGATAGATCGGACAGGGAATGCTCATGAGTATTCATCACTCCCGGCCACTGCATCAATCTGACCGTATCGATCACTGTGTTCTTGTCGGTCAATTCGGCTATGTTGTGACTCGCATCGAGCAGCGTGCTCAATAAAACCTGATTAAGTACTAACGGTTTGCTGGTGTCATCGGACTCAACAAGCTTCAGTGTCACCTCCACTTTGCCACGGCTTAGATGCGTAACCAGTCGTTCTCGCAGTTTGGCTTCCAGAACACGCAGCGGTTCAGGCAATCTCAGCACCACATCCAGGTAGCGGTGGTTGACTGACCGGAATTCGCAAACAATCTCGGTGCCAGCAATTCTGGTGCTCTCGCGCCCATAGGCTGTCATGCTGCGTAACATAGGGATTCTCACCACTCCAAATCACCGAATAGGCTGCAATTTACACGATCACGACCATCACGGGCCGCGTGACGCTGCCACCGAGATAATCAGGTGGCCGCCAGGTCGACCAGAAATGTCAGAGCGCTGCCCGCGCACTTGCGGATCGTACGTTGGTGTATTCCAGACGGTTGAGGCATTTAAGTTAGGTGCTTACTTCGTGCGAGCGGGTATACTTTGCCGCCCCACGGACAGGCCTGTGGGCATACCGACGATGACTTCATTACCAGGACCAGACAATGCGACCCAGCGGAAGAGCCAGCGATGAGCTTCGCAGCGTAAAATTTACGCGCCAGTTCACCAAGCAT
>CALLPU010000087.1 GCA_938016235.1 uncultured Granulosicoccus sp.
CGACCAGGACTTCGCATCGTTAACGTCGTCGAATCGCTTTCAGCATTTCCTGGCGTTCGCCCGGCTCTCACCCTGACAGATCTTGCATCCACTCGCCTGAACGTGCGGCATTGCTCACGTTTTCAGTGCATACGGCCCAAACAGCTCTTGTGGCTTGATCAAAGGGATGCAAGTTTCGGTTGTCCGGTTTATCATCGGCTGCACGAAGATCGTCAGGAGTCTGGGCAGTAGCGGTATGTGGCTGCGCAGGCCCCTTGAACAGATCGGCACGTGTTATGCGTCAGTTCACAGCCGTTACACACCTGCTGCCGGAATTTTTCAAGCCCTCGCTCAACAGACCCAACTGCATTTCCTATGACAAGAAAACAGACGCGTTGTTCAGAACTTGTAGGACGCAAGTTTTCAGGATTCATGGTGCTGGTAGTGGGCCTGCTGTTGAGTGGCTGTGCCAGCACAACCTGGTATGACGAGCCGCCGCCCATGCCCGTGCCCGTTAGCCCGGAAGTGGCAGATTCCCTGGGGCCAGCGGCCATGGTGACCTTTTCATGGGAGCCGACTCCCAGAGCGGAAACCTACGATTTTCATGTATTCAATGCCGTTAACAGTGATATCAACCAGCACATGAGCCGCGGCCTGGTACCCGGCAAGATCTGCGGTGCGAGTGTGTGCAGCATAACCATGGCAGTTTCGCTTCCTGCCTCGGAGCGTCATGCGTGGCGAGTTCGGGCAACGAATGTTGCCGGCTCGTCCTCATGGACTCGAAGCCTGTTTACCTGGGTTGCGCAGTAACCGGGTTCATCACACCACGCCTGTGGTACGTAGCAGGGCAATGCCGAACGTGTAGCTGATGACACCCAGTGCGGTCGTTACGGCGACTATCTCGGCTGCCAGCGGACCGTGTGAGGTCATCTGCCTGGCCATGATATAGCTGGCAGTAGCGGTAGGCGACGCTGCCATGAAGAACAGCACACCCAGTTGCACGGCGCCAAGATTGAACGCCAGCCCCAGGCCCACCAGCAACAGCGGTGACACCACTAGTTTGAAGATAACGGCAAGGGCGATGGTTCGCCCGTGACTCATCAGGCTGCTGAAATCGAGTGTGGCACCGATACAGATCAATGCCAGCGGTAGCGTCATACCGGTCAGGTAGTTGCCGGTTGTTTCAAATACCGCGGGTATGGGCAGGTTAAGTGCGGATGAAATAACGCCGGCGACAATGCCCATGAGAATGGGGTTTCGTAGCAATTGGCGGAGCACGCCGGAGGAGTTGAGCAACCACACGGCAAGAACGTTATAGGCCGTGGTGATGATAGCGATGTACACGGCAATCAACGGAAGAACATCGCGCCCGTACGTGGCGACGGCCAGAGCAACACCAAGAATCGCCAGGTTGCCCCGATAAGAACCCTGAACAAAAACGCCTCGTTGATCAGGTGGAACGAGGCGACCCACAATCAGCAGTAATGCCACAAGTGTCAGCGTTCCGCCGAGCCCGATCAGTGTAAGGGGGATGTCTATAGCTTTATTGAGTGATCCTCCGGATAACGCGAAGAAAAGCATGACCGGTAATGCGACGTTGAAAACCAGTGCATTGGCCTGAGAAACGAAATCCTCATCGACCACTTGCAGTTGGCGAATACTCCAACCGAGCAACAACAGCAGCAGAATAGGCCCGGTAATGCCGAATGCAAAAGCGAATTGACTCAGCATATTGATCGATGGCTACGAAACGACTAGGGCTGATGAGCCGGTTGGGCGGGGTTGGGTACAGGCTTGCGTTGTTGCATGGTTTGTCGGATACCGGCACTGAGCACCTGAGTACCCAGAATGGATATCAGGCAATAGCCCAGGAAGTACCAGAAGCCAATACCCAGTGATGCCTCGAAATCCACAAGACCTCTGTTTTCCTGAATACCGTTGCCCGCCAGGTACGCGATGAAAATAGCGATGACAAACACATCTGCCATGGACCATTTACTGATCGCATTACTGACCCAAAGCAGTACTCCGCGAATCTTGTCGGACACGGGTAACAGTATGGCCAGTAGAATTAATGCCTTGATCAGTGGCACAACCACACTGAAGACGATGATCAGCACGGCCACTGGCAAATGCCCGTTCGCCTGAAGCTCTTGCGCGGTGCCCAGAATGCTGCGGGTTTTATCAAACGCACTTATGGTGCCGCTCACATCCAGACCGTCTACCACCATGTCAACCAGATTGTTAACCAGTGACGGTGTATTGGGGCTTTCCTGAATCATCTGCTTGCCAACCTCTACAAGCTCTGCCTTGGGCACCGTGCCTGCAACACTGAGCATGGGCTGCGTTAACCCGGGATACAAAAGTCCATAGGCGATAATCAGCAGGAGCACACCGGAAATTGTTTTCATGTTCGAAAGAATGTGTCAGCTAAATTTAAGGTTACACAGTGATCGTCCGGGCGTTGCCAGTCAGCACCACGACTTGTCACCGGATCTGAAGGCGGTTTGGTCATTGCGTGTTCGGTTGTGCCTGTGAGTGTTGAGCATTCGGTGAATCATCAACCAGTCGTAGAAACCACATGCCCGCCAGGAACAATATCAGTATAGATAACAAGCCGATTCTTGAGTTGCCGGTGGTTGCGGCCACCACACCGACCATGACGGGCCCGAGTACGGCAGCAGCTTTTCCCAGCATATTCAGAAATCCAAAATACTCGCCGCTTTTATCAGCGGGAATCAGTTGCCCGAACAGCGACCGGCTGAGCGACTGAACGCCCCCTTGTACCAGGCCCAGAACCACTGCCAGTGCATAGAACTGGGTCGTTGTGCTCATGAACCCCGCGCATGCGGTAGCAATTACGTAAGCCCACAGACCAATCCACAGCCCGCGTTTGGCGCCATAGCGCTGACCGATTCGACCAAAAACCAGCGTTGCCGGAAAGCCAATGAACTGAACCATCAACAACGCAACAATCAGGCTGTTGGCGGGCAGTCCGATCGCCATTCCGTAATCCACTGCCATTCTGATAATCGTGGCAACGCCATCGATATAGAGCCAGTAAGCGAGCAGGAACAGCCAGAGATTACGGTGTTGGCGAATGGCACTGAGCGTATTCCAGAGCTTGTTCAATTCAAATTTGACGCTGATACCCTGGCTTGATGTTGCCGGCTGGCTGCGTACGCCCAGCAACACAGGCAGCATGAACACGAACCACCAGAGCGCCACGCTTAAAAACGAGAATCTGACGGCGGCCGCTGCATCAGCCAGACCGAACC
>CALLPU010000088.1 GCA_938016235.1 uncultured Granulosicoccus sp.
ATCGCGGAAAACTGCAGGCGTCTGGCAACCAGGCTGGCAACTAGTGGTCCGTCCAGTTGATAATGTGGAGTTCAGAGGTTGCCAGCGGCTGCCCTGCAAGGCGCGTTTGCGCAGGCGTATCGGGCATACGTCAAGCGAACGTAACGCAGTCAGGGTAGCCGCCGGCAGCCTCCCTGCGGGCGAGTCTGTCTCCGTCCGTGCCGGCGTAGCCCGTTCTCGACGGATGCCCGATAGGCCTTCGAACGGGTGCCTTGCCACGAACAAAGACAGACTCGCTGAACACCACATTATCAACTGGACGGACCACAAGGGATGATCACTCAGAAAATCTGTTTACTCGGCGGTGTATGTGTTGGCAAGACCAGTCTTGCCAGACGATTCGTCTACAGTAGTTTTTCCGATGATTACCAATCCACGATTGGCGTCAAGATCCACAAGAAAACACTGGCTGTCGATGAAACCACGGTGAATCTCATGGTCTGGGATATTCAGGGGGAGGATCGATACGACAAAGTGCTGGTGTCGTTTCTCAAAGGTATCGCTGGCTACATCCTCGTGGTTGACGTGACACAACCGGAATCCGTCGCGGTGGCATCCGAGTTAGAGAAACGCGTGGAAACGTTTTTTGGTCATGTGCCCTATATCCTGGTGTACAGCAAATGCGATCTGAAAGAACACCCAGACACACGGCCCCTCTCAGTATCTTTGCAAGCGCGAGCAACCGCTGTTTATGACACCAGCGCACTCGACGGCACCGGGGTGGAAAGCGCTTTTGAAAGTCTTGCCCGTTCGCTGGTAGTGATCCGCAAGGCCGCCTGATTATCAGCAATCCACGGCTCTGGCAAGCCAATGCTCATCGACGTTGCCGCCAGTGAGCACACAGATAACGGCATCACCTGGAGCGCTGGCGGGTTTCAGAGCAGCGGCCAGCGCCACGGCACCACCCGGTTCAACAACCAGCTTCAATCGCATGAGTGCCTGCTTCATGGCGGTGAGCACTTCCGCGTCGTTAACGGTAAGACCCGGACCCGCCAACTGTTGCAACACAGGAAAGGTCAGTTCACCGGGCATGGGCGTGACGATGGCATCACAAAATGTATTCGGGTTAGCAGGGTTTGACAGACGCTGACCGGCCTTCAGCGAACGGCAGGTATCATCGGCTGCTGCCGGTTCCACGGGACGTACCCTCAACTGCGGCGCTTTGGCAGCCAGCGCAATGGCGATCCCCGCGGACAAGCCTCCACCGCCACAGCACACCAGCACATCCGCCTCTTCAACACCCATCTGCAAGGCTTGCTCAGCGATTTCAAGCCCACACGTTCCCTGACCCGCTATCACCATCGGCTCGTCATAGGGCCGAATCAGCGTCAGACCTCGCTCCTGTGCCAATGCTTCACCCACGGCTTCACGCGACTCTCCTCCCAGCCTGTCATAGGTGATCACGGTTGCACCCAGCGTTCGGGTATTGGCCAACTTCAGCGCTGGGGAATCCGCTGGCATGACGACGGTTGCCGCTATGCCATGCAGGCTTGCCGCGTGGGCGATACCCTGCGCATGATTACCCGATGAATAGGCAATCACTCCGCGCTTGCGGGAGTCATCATCCAGCGCACTGATCGCAGACCAGGCCCCCCTGAACTTGAATGAGCCGGTTCGCTGCAGTACCTCTGCCTTGACCAGCACCCGACGACCTGCCCTGTCGTTCAGGTACGGACTTTCCAGTAGCGGTGTGCGAACACCCACGCACTGCAAGCGCTGAGCCGCCTGCTCGATCATCTCGATGGTAACGGGAAAACAGGGATCAGTGAGCATGGCGGGCAGACGTCCTGGTAATTTTACGTGTTGAGGACAACAGCTTAGCGCGCCTGATGCCTCACAGCGCAGATTCTGTTAGGTTGATAGCAAGCCAGTTCCACGGCGACTCGTGCTATCTGTCCGATTCACCTCAACAACCTGTTCACACCGATGAGCCCAGAGCCAGAAGATGCCGTTTCAACACTCGTTTTTTCGCCCCATGTAGACGATGAAGTGTTGGGTTGTTTTGCGGTCCTGAACTCCAGCACCCACGTATTATTCGGCGGTGTCGAGGAACGCCCCACCATTCCACGATCCACACGGCTGCACGAACTGAACAATTCCTCAACCCATCTGGGTTTCTCCTGGACACTGCTGGACAATACGGTGAACGCCTATACTGCCAGTGCGCTGATCAGCCCGATGGAAGAACTGATCGACTTGCACAAACCCCAGACCGTTCTCATACCCGAACCCAGCTACAACCAGGATCACCGAGCCTTCTACGACGCAGGACTGGTCGCCACTCGACCACACGACACGCTCTGGATGGTGCCTGAGGTACTCATTTACGAGCAACCGCACAGTGTGATGTGGCCACACACTCAGCAACCGCTACCGAATGTGTTCGTGCCAATCGATATACAGGCAAAGCTGGATGCGTATGCCCGTTACGCTTCTCAGGTTCGCGGACACCGATCCCCCGAAACCGTAGCCGCCATGGCGGCACTGCGCGGTGCGCAAGCAGGCGTATCGCATGCAGAGGCCTATCAGGCCAGACGTATCATCAGGCAACAGCAACCATGAATAAAAAAGTACTGGTTACCGGCGGACTGGGATTCATTGGCTTTCAACTCTGCAAGCAGCTGTTGCACGATGACTCCAGCATCGATCTGACCATCGTAGACAATCTCAGCTCAACGAAGCTGAACTACAACGAGCTCATTGGACGTGCCCGAATTGAAATAAAAGACTTGCGCTGCTTTGATGAGCATACTCAAACGTTCGACGATATCTATCACCTGGCCAGTCCAGTGGGATCTGTTGGCATACTGGAAAAGCACGGGCATATTGCCACAGACATTCTGGAGCTGGCCAACAAGGCAGCCCAGCTGGCCAGAGCCAGTCAGGCTCGGTTGTTGTATCTGTCATCCTCGGAAGTCTACGGACGCGATGGTCAGCATGCAGAATCTACAGAGCTCGTAGTACCGGACAAACGCGGCGCCCGCATGGAATATTCACTGGGCAAACTCACCGCCGAACATACCTTGTTCAATCTTGCCATGGACGAGCAGTTTGACGTGCGCATCGTACGCCCGTTTAACGTCGCCGGCGAATGGCAAAGTGCCATGCTCGGATTCGTTCTACCCAAGTTCTTTGAAGCCGCCCTGTCGGGAAAACCACTGCAGGTATACGGTACCGGGCAACAGAGGCGTTCCTTTTGTCATGTGAGCGATCTGGCCAAGGGCGTGATCGCTGTTCAGCAGCAAGCTCCCAGCAACACCATCTACAACGTGGGCAACCCGAGCAACATCACAACCATCACCGAACTGGCGCATCGCATTCACACGCTGTGCCAGTCAACCTCCGCCATTGACTATGTTGATCCGTATCAGCTACACGGAAAGCGCTTCATGGAAGCGTTCGATAAAATACCGGACATTACGCGTCTGACTACCAACAGCACCTGGCAGCCAGTCAAGAGCCTGGAAGACACACTTGCTCGGGTGCTCGGTTTCTATCAAAGCAGGCAACCATCCACGGCCAGATCACACAACGCAGTCACTGCATGACTCTGTCGGCTCCTGCAATGTCATCTGTACGGCAGTTCAGCGTAGGTAACCTTACGTTCACCAGCGCATCCAGACAGGAACTTCTATCGATCTTGCTCGAACACTTGTCATCCAGTTCGTTGGACACTGCGCCGCAGCGTGCCCCTGCAGCTAACAACGCGGGTCTGTGTATTGGCTATATCAACCCTCACGTTTACAACCTGTCAACCGAGCTACCAGAGGTGCGCGAGTTCATTAATCAATGTGATCTGATCTGCCTTGATGGACTGGGTTTTTGCCTGGCACTGAAGTTGAGACAGGGATTGTTTAGCGCTTCTGCCGTGCATCGTGTGGTTGCACTGCAACTCTTTGACGTGTTCGTGAAAAGTCTTCAAACGCCCTGCAGCGCAGTACTTGTAGGTGTGGAAGCAGCTGATGTTGCCTTAAGCGCAGCATCCATCACACGCCAGAATAGTCATATCCGCATTCGCGATGTCATGGACGGATTTCATGCCGCGCCAGACTATGAAGCTTTTCTGACTAAACACGCATCCGTGCAGTTAGTGTTAATCGGAGCGGGTACACCCAAATCAGAATCCATCGCGCTGCAAGCCAGACGTCTTTGCCCTCATGCCGTTGTTTTCCATATCGGAGCCGGCACCATTAAAGTCTATGCCGGCACGAAACGGCGAGCACCCACGTGGGTATCACGTTGCGGCTTTGAGTGGCTTCACAGGATATTTTTCGAGCCTCATACTCGAGAACGCTACACGACCGGGAGCTGGCGATTTTTTCGTCATATCCTGATGCAATCCAGACAAGACAATACGAAGAGTCTGCCATGAAAGTGCTAATCGCTAATCCGGCCTGCCGCCGGAAGATGGAAAACGGTCTTGAGCGCTACATGATGGGATCTGGCATCCGGTTTCCGTGGTCGTTGCTCAAGGCACAAGACAGCCGGCCCCGTTTCTCCATGTTTCCCATGTTTCTAGGCTACGCGGCAGCGCTACTGGAAAAAGATGGTTTTAACGTCGGCGTCATAGACGGCGTGCCATTGAACCTGTCCGATGCCGAGTATGAAAAACGCGTACTCGAGTTTGACCCAGACGTTATTGTGGTTGAACCCAACTCAGCCGTGGTGGATGATGTACTCACTCAGTTAACGCGGCTGAGGCAGCACACTCAAGCCCTTATTGTCGTTATCGGTTCACACGTCACGGCGGAGTATCGGCAACTGTTCAGACAATACCCAGTAGTTGACTACGGCGTTTCAGGTGAGTACGAGTATGGCCTGCTCAGCCTGCTGCAAACCCTGCGCAAGGAACAATCTGTTGATTCGCTCAAGGGCGTTCTGTACCGGGATGAGTCTGACAACACAATCAGTAATGGCATCGCACCGGCCGTTGAGGATCTGGACGCTCTGCCCATTCCTGCCAGGCATCTGTTTCCCGCGTACTTTGACAATGATATCAATGCGTATCATGACGGATTCAACCAGCTGTCACCCGCCATTGACATGCACGCCACCCGCGGCTGCCCCTACCGCTGCAATTTTTGTGTGTGGGTGCAAGTGTTGTATCGAAACGGCGACCAGCGCTTGCGCAGCCCGGCCTCAGTCGTAGACGAGATGCTGATGCTTGAAAAGACCTGCAATGCAAAAGAAATCTATTTTGACGACGACAACTTCACTGCCAACAAGAAATTCGTGATGCAGCTTTGCGATGAGATGCTGAGCCGTGGCGTTACCTTGAAGTGGTCTGCACTGGCAGACGCCATTGCATTGAACGAGACCCTGCTGGAAAAAATGGCTGAAGCCGGTTGTATCGGATTGAAGTTCGGGCTAGACAGTGCTGACTCGGATGTTCTCAGAAAAAGTAACAAGCCGCTCAAGGTTTCACGCGTGGACGGGCTCGTCAGAAAAGCCAAGTCACTCGGTATCAAAACACACATGACCGTCGTGCTGGGCCTGAGCGGAGAAACCAAAGATACCTTGCAACGAACGTTTGATTTCTCCTGCCAGCTGGATATCGACTCCATACAATACAGCCTGGCTACACCGATACCCGGAACAGAACTGTACAAGGGGCTCAAGCAGGAGCAGAAGCTGCATTTCAAACGATGGGACGAACTCGACGGCTACAGCTCGTCCGTCATCGTCTATGACGATTTTGATCGCGAGTACATCGAGTCATTCATGACTGATGTACATTCCCGTTGGTTACGCGCTCGCCTGCGTCATCCCGTGTGGGTATTGCGGCAGATCAGATACCTGGCGCGGCTCACTCGCGTGCAGGGCGTCAGTGGCCTGATGCGTCGGGTGAACCGGGGAGCCAGGCTGCTGATCGGAGACACAGCCAGAGTCAGCAGAGCGTTGAAGACCGGAAAAACACCAGGTCGCGTATTACGCTACTAGTGGATCGCGCGGCTAAAGTGATTTAACTGCCAATATCCTTCGGCGAATGGCAGTTAAGTTCACTGGCCTCTTCAAGATCACGCATCCGCGACTGCATCTGCTCAAGCGTTCTCAAGGAGAGTTCCAGACACGGTGTCAGTTCCTGCTTCAGCAAGGCCTTGAGCTCTGCGTTATCCACGGCCGTCATCCGGGTATCATCGTCGGGCAGCAAGTCCTGTATGCGGGCGATGACACTACCCATCTCCTCCTGAAAATTTCTGGCGTTAATCAGAGGCGCTTTCAATTCGCGGAGTAGCTGGACAGTAGTCGGCGCACCGAAGGATTCGTCGTTCATGTTCTCAACGTTCATTCGCATATCCTCATACGTAGAAACGAGACAGGAGTCAGAACCACCACAGACCCCATTCCTGCTTTCTCAACCTACTCCACTGCAGGGCTGCTAATTCGTCGGCGTAAAATATGCCGCGTCAGACGGGTTACATTGAGCGAGGGGCAACACCTGCTGTTGCTATTACCGGACAGCACAGGAACGTTTACTCACGGTCATAGGTTATCCCTGCGATGAATTCGTAGGGTATGCGCCTGAGCACCACGTTACACAGGTGACTCCTGCATTTCCAGGTGCAGAGCAGTGCCCGTGTAGGGGTTGGCTCGAGCCACCTCATCATCCAACTCCACTCCAATACCGGGCTGGTCAGGCGGCAACACGTAGCCGTTTTCCCACCGTATGGGCGTTTTTAGAATGCTGGCGTGAAAACCACCCCAGGTTTCAATGCTTTCAAGGATCAGAAAATTAGGCGTGCAGGTGGCTAGCTGGACGTTAGCAGCTCCTTCGATCGGACCGCAGTACAGGTGAGGGGCAATTTGTGCGTAATACGTTTCTGCAAGGCCGGCAATTTTTTTGGCCTCCAATAGCCCACCCACTCGACCCAGGGCCATCTGCAATATCGAGGCAGCCTGCTCTTCCAGCACACGGGCAAATTCATACTTGGTGGTCAGACGCTCACCCGTGGCCACCGGTATGGATGTCTGCCTGGCAACCCGTGCCATCTCCCGCGGGTTTTCCGGTGGCGTCGGTTCTTCAAACCAGAGCGGGTCACTGGACTCCAACCGTTTAGCGAGGCGGATAGCACCCGCCGCCGTGAACTGCCCATGCGTGCCAAACAGCAAGTCGGCACGCTTGCCCACGGCCTTACGCAAGGTTTTGACAAATCGCTCAGAGCGGTCAAGTTCTTCCAGCGACGGCTGCCGCCCATCGTAAACCGTGTACGGACCCGCAGGATCAAACTTCAACGCGGTAAAACCCATTTCCACGTATTCGAGCGCCCGCTCCGCTGCAAGATCGGGGTCTGAGTACACCGATTGGTCCTCACCGATTCTCGGGTAGATGTACGTGTAGCTGCGAAGCCTGTCGTGCACCTTGCCGCCAAGCAGTTCATAGACAGGCTTACCGGTGGCTTTGCCAATGATGTCCCAGCACGCACATTCCAGCCCACTGAGTACGCTCATGAGGGAGATATCAGGGCGCAGGGTATACCCTCGGCCATACACGCTACGCCACAGCCGCTCAATGTGAAACGGGTTGGCATCGAGCACATGATGTTCGAACACGTCTTCAAT
>CALLPU010000089.1 GCA_938016235.1 uncultured Granulosicoccus sp.
GTGCGTATATACCGACAACGTGCTGGGTGGCAGGCTGGCCGCTCGCTGCCTGTTGAATCATGGCCATCAGCACATTGGCATGATTGCAGGCCCCAACAGCTTTTCCGAATCCCATCAGCGCACCGCCGGGTTTGAATCGGAGCTTGAAATAAACGGACTGGAACTGGCGATCAAGGTCGAGGGTGACTTCCACGAAGCGCGCGGAGCCGAGGCTATGGAGGCCTTGCTGGATTCGGGAAAAAAATTCACCGCCGTTTTCATACACAACGATGAAATGGCATTTGGCGCACTCACGACGTGTCGACTTCGCGGCGTTCGCGTACCCGAGGATCTTTCCATGATTGGCTATGACGGGCTGGCGATGTGCGATTTCGTTGCACCAAAGCTCACGACCATTCAACAGCCTTTGCGCCAGCTCGGCGAACAGGCTGCCAGCATTCTGTGCGCAATGCTCGACGGTTCAGACAATCCGATACCCAGCACCGCCAACGTGCATACGCCAGTACTGGCTGAACGAGAATCGGTAGCGCCGCCACACGGTTATCGTTCACAGCAGGTCGTGCTGACACAACGAGAAACCGAGTGCCTGACCTGGACCGCACGCGGCAAGACGTCATGGGAGATTTCGGTCATTCTGGGGGTCTCGGAAAGCACGGCTACGTTTCACTTGCGCAATGCGGTGATCAAACTGCAAGCCAGCAATCGCACGCATGCGGTTGCAAAGGCCCTGCAATCTGGCCTGATAGAACTTGTCGCGTGATAAAAGGGTGTCATATGGCCGCCTGTACGGAGTACCGGCTCAGCACCACGAAGAACCACACTGGAAGAACCTCACTACAAGAAATCATGTCTAATGTCTGTTGAAAGTCTCTGGTTCGATTCGTCACGATGCTTTGTCGACAACGAATGGATTGCCCCGGTCAATCATCAGTACCTGGAACTGTACAACCCCTCTGATGGGTCTGTGCTGTGTCAGATCGCCCGCGGTGATTCGGATGATGTGGATATCGCCGTTGAATCTGCCTCCCGTGCATTGAACGGTATCTGGGGACGAACGAGCGCACTGGAGAGAGGCCGTATTCTGCATCGCATGGGCGAACTGGTGCTGGAGAAAACAGAACAACTGGCCAGAATCGAGTCGCTGGATGTGGGTAAACCGCTCACTCAAGCCAGAGCAGATGCTGTGGCACTGGCCCGTTACCTGGAATTCTATGGCGGTGCCGTCGACAAGATACACGGGCAGACAATTCCCTACCTGGACGGCTATACGGTTTATACCCTGAGGGAGCCACATGGCATTGCCGGCCACATCATTCCGTGGAATTACCCGATGCAGATTATCGGTCGATCCGTGGGTGCTGCCTTGGCCATGGGCAATGTCAGTGTGTTGAAGCCGGCTGAAGAGGCTTGCCTCACGGCGCTTGCATTTGCGGATATTGCACGCCAGGCGGGGCTACCTCCCGGTGTACTGAACGTCATACCGGGTTTGGGGGCAGAGGCCGGTGCCGCATTGGCCAGTCATCCTTCAGTCAATCATCTCTCTTTCACAGGTTCTGTTGGCGTGGGCAAGCTCATCCAGGCCAGTGCGGCGGACAACATCGTACCTGTCACGCTGGAACTGGGCGGGAAATCACCGCAGCTGGTCTTTGCCGATGCAGACATCGATGCGGCCCTGCCCTTCCTGGTTAACGCTGGCATTCAGAACGCGGGCCAGACATGCTCGGCCTCATCCAGAATACTGGTGCACCGGAGCGTCTATGAGCAGGTTGTGGACAAGATGGCGGCACGCTATACGAGCTTGCGTGTCGGACCGGCTCTGGATGACCTTGATGTTGGCCCGCTGATCTCAGCAAGGCAACGCGCCATCGTTCAGAGTTTCATGGATAAAGGAGACGACTTGACGGTTGCCGCTCGCGCTCAAGTCAATGATCAATTACCCGGCAACGGCTTTTATGTATCACCGGTTCTGTTCAGTGATGTCAGCGCCAACCACCCGTTGGCACACGAGGAAATTTTTGGCCCGGTGCAAGTTATCATGCCATTCGATAACGATGATGAGGCGATCGCCATCGCCAACGGCACACGCTACGGCCTCGTTGCCTCTCTCTGGACCCAGAACGGCGCGCGGCAAATGCGGCTGGCCAGACGTCTTCGCTCCGGGCAAGTCTTTATCAACAACTACGGTGCCGGCGGCGGAGTGGAACTACCTTTCGGTGGTAGTGGCCATTCCGGCCACGGCCGGGAGAAAGGATTTGAAGCGTTGTATGGATTCTCTACTTTGAAAACCGTTGCCGCCAAACACGACTGATACCCCTTCATCATGCACAATCAATCAGCAGACCAACCACAACGCCGACTGTCAGGAAAGTGCGCCATTGTCACCGGAGGTGCTTCGGGATTCGGCGCGGGCATTGTTCGCAAGTTCGTCGCAGAAGGTGCCGCGGTCATGATCGCCGACCTCAACCTTGAAGCAGCCGAAACCCTGGCCCACTCGCTGGCGAGCGATCAGGAGGGTGCTCAGGTCCTTGCCTGTCGTGCTGACGTGAGCCAGGCAGGCGAAGTACAGGCGCTTGTTGACGCTACCGTATCGGCCTATGACGCCATCGACATTGTCGTCAATAACGCAGGCATCACCCACATGCCGGCTCCCATGGAAACCATCAGCGAGGAGGACTTTGACCGTGTTTTCTCAGTCAATGCCAAATCGGTGTATCTGACCGCTCGTTATGCGGTACCCATCATGAAGGCACAACAACGCGGCACCATACTCAATGTGGCGTCTACCGGAGGGGTCAGCCCACGTCCCAACCTGAGCTGGTACAACGCGACCAAAGGCTGGATGATTACCGCTACGCGCTCCATGGCCGTGGAGCTGGCACCGGCTGGCATCCGTGTGAATGCTCTGAACCCGGTTGCCGGCGAAACGCCTTTGCTGAAATCCTTCATGGGCGAAGACACGCCCGAAGTACGCGCCCGATTCCTGTCCACCATTCCGCTTGGCAGGTTCTCCACACCGGAGGACATGGGCAACGCGGCGTGTTATCTGTGCTCAGATGAAGCCAGCATGGTCACCGGCGTTTGCCTTGAAGTAGACGGTGGGCGTTGCATCTAACCTGAATGGCTCATTCATCACCCAGGTTGGTGAATCATCCCGTAGCACAACAACTGTCGAACACCTGATCTCAGCCCACAACATCACGCTGCGTAGCGCGCAGTCAGTTCGATGTTGCCGCGCGCGCTGTCACGCAGCTGGTCAGATGCTTTCTGCACCTCGGCCGCGGAGCTCTGGGTTACCTGTTGTCGCTCAGCGACATCGGCAATCAGTTCACGTACTGTTTTGTTATCCCCGGTTGTATTGCTGACCAGCTCGGTAATGACCTGAGCCGCATCAGACTGCTCTTGCACCGCTTGCGATATGCTGGCCTGTATGTCGTCAATCTCAGAGACAATCGAGTTGATACTGGCAATAGCTTCAACCGCATTGTCCGTATCGCCTCGTATGGCGGAGATTCGGCGCTCGATTTCATCAGTGGCCTTGTTGGTCTCCTTGGCCAGCTCCTTCACCTCGTTAGCAACCACGGCAAAGCCCTTACCGGCCTCGCCTGCGCGAGCAGCTTCTATGGTGGCATTCAGTGCCAGCAGGTTGGTCTGCTCAGCAACCGAGGTTATCAGCTTGATGACGTTTCCAATGTCGGTGGAAGATTCTGACAGTTGACGCATCGTGGCATCCGTACTGCGCGCCAGCTCCACGGCATGCGTGGCAACACCGGAAGCTTGTTCTGCACTACCGGCAATACCTCTGATCCCCGTGTCCATCTGTTTGATGTTCGTTGCAACCTGAAGCAGTGCTTCCTTGACAGTGACTGCACCTTCCAGCACCTGCTGCGTCTGCAGCGTGTTCATTTGCGCTCCATCGTTAATCGACCTGCCCAGCTCACCCAAGTGTGTCGCAGCCTCGTTCAACGTACCTGCCTCTAACGAGATACTGGTAAAGTCCCTGTCAAACTGACCGAACAGGTTCTCAAGGTCCGTCGTCATAGAGCCAAGATCATCGTCAGGTCTGGCTTCGCTTTCCGGGTGTGCCGCGAGATACTTCAAATCGCCATGTGCCGCAGCGTGAACAGCCTCTGATAGCCGTTGAATGCGCGAACGCAGTTGTTTTTCGCGCTTGCCCGCCTCTTCTGCCAACTCAACCGTATGCGCTTTTTCTCGATCTTCCGATGCAGCACGTTCGGTGGCCAACTCGCTCTTCAGCGCGTTCTGCTTCACCAGCTCACGCTCTTCAATGGCAAGCTCCGCAGAACGTTGCAAGGCCAGACCGGTAATACGGTTGCGCCGAAACGTTTCAAGTGCGCGAGCCAGATCACCAATCTCATCACCACGATCGGTACACGGTAGATTGACTTTGTTGTCATCCTCACTCAGCTGCGAAGCAACTCGCACGAGTTGCTTCAACGGTACAACGAGACGCTTGTTCAGCACCAGTGAAAACACCAACATGGCAATGCCCAGACCAATCACGGAAAGCAGCATGAAATAGCGGGCTTGATCCGCTTCCGCCTTTATCTGCCCGGCTATCAGCGTATCCACCTGTGTATCATAGGCATCAACCAGTTCGTCAAGGAGATCGGTTGGCGCTCGATCTTTTCCTCTGACCTGCGTGTCAGCCTGCCGCTGATTCTGATTCGGCGCCTCTTGCAAAAAGGCTATTGCTGATCTGTAGGCAGCACTCAGATCGTTAGAGGATGTAATGAATTCATCAAGTAACGCGGTAGTTGCCGAGGATTTGCTCAGTGAACGAAGTTCAGATGCCCTTGCAAGTACCTGCTTTTCCTCTTCAAGAAAGAGCGCCAGGTACTTGTCCATATCGTCGGAATCGTGCCCTCTGAGAAGAATATTCTTCCATTCCTGTACCTGCTTCTTCAAGTGCACCTGTGCTTCTCGAGCAACCAGTTGCTGCTTTAACTCCGCCGACAGCAACTGCGTGACCGCCACACTGGACTTCTCACCCTGCTGACTGATAAACGCCAATAGGGAAACAGATACCAGAATCGTCAGCAACAGCCCACAGTTTATCTTCCAGGCAATACCTAAACTCTTCATAAGAACACAGATCAGAAACCATTCGCTTCATCGGATATCGGCTGCAATTCCCGTTTATGTGTCTCGTTTCGGTTAGATAGACCCGGGTATCCGTTACATCACGACACTCGTTTAAGTCGCCGGTCTCTGATGCTTTACAGTTAATACGCTCCAGAACATTGGCACTCAACGCCTCCCAGTGCTAACAACTCACACGGGTTACTCGATGCTATAACTGAATGGGAACAGGGGCTCTTGTAACTGGTCACATGGACATCAAGGTCCACAGGAAATGCGTCGCTATCCTGTTAAAGCAGTTTAATTTTTCGGGGGTATGCTTATGAACGCTGCATCGAGTGATTGCCTGATACATCCAACAGAAAGCCTGCAGGATTTTTTCAGGCAACGCATCGAAAGCTCAGTCGAGAAGCTCAATATAGACAAAAACGATGAGGCCCTGTGGTATCTCACTCGTCTGTTGTGCAACTTCTCCCGAACACACCGCTTTCTCGACGACAACAACACGCGAGCGGCGTTAACACCTCTGGCTGAATACTATCGATTGGCGCTGGAGTCCCACACCAAACAGGAGCGTCACCTGCAACTGCAAAGACTCGGTGATGTGGCCATCGTTGTCGCCGGACTGTTTGCAGGCGCTCTGCAGAGAAAACCTGTCAGCGTGCGTTATTACATGTCCATGGGAGAAGCTGCGTACGCCACGCTGGCCGATGAAGCCGCCCACTCCACACGGCAGAAATCCTTGCAGGCAGTCTTTGAATCCTTGTCTAACGACTTCAGTGAGTATGTTGTTGCTCTTTCAGAAATACCCACTCAAACCAGCCATGAGGACAATTTGCTGCAGATGATCGACGAATGGGAAACCACCCAACACCCGGCGCTGGCAACGGCGTTGCGCAGGCGAGGCGTGTTCATCGAAGACACCACCGAGCCGTGTGAAACCCTGGTTCACTGATCATGATAGTCGGACAACTGCAATCTCGACTGCAGCGCCAGTACGACCTGGCGTTCCCTTACGAGGTTGTCCAGTTTGTATCGCACGACGAGCAACTTGCCAGACAACTGTCGCAACAAGGGCAAGCACCTGACGCTCGGAGTGAGCACAGTCGGCCCCACCCAGAGCCCGAATGCCTATTCATTCAGCAAGGCAGCGACACACTGGAATTTACGCTCTACCTCGACAAGACGGTTATGGCAGCAGTTAGTCGACATCAGGAGACCGACCAGCACACTGCATCGGCAGACACAACCGCGTCTCTGGATAATCTGTGTACCGTGATGGAAGGCGTCAGTCATGCCGTGTGCCTACTCTGGCATGCCCACCATGAACGGCAGATCCGACCTGTCGATCTTGAGTTACAAGCAGAGATAGACAAGTTTCTGTTGCTACTCACCTCCAGTGAGCGATGCCTTGATCGCAGGCAGCTACACCAGCAACTGTTCCACCAGTGCCGATATGTATCAGAGCCCGGTAGCGAACTTCATGCACGTTACCGGCGAGCTAACGATTTTGCGGCAGACTACTGCCGTTGGCTGGTCACGCAGTTCATCGACAATCTGGATACCAGCGGACTTAAAACAGAGCTGGCGCGTTTCTACCGACTATCCGGGCAAGCCAAGTTTGACCGAATACAACGTCTGCACTAGTGGGTAGTGGGTCGTGCGATTAATTCAGCGCCGGCTACTGTCCACGTCAAAGCGGCCACACCTCACACCTGTACTGCCATGAGATCCAACTGCTGCGTGCCCGACATCATCAGTTTGCTCTGTAAACTGGCGATAGCCGCATAGTGTTGCATGAGCTTGATAAACGACAAAAAGCGGTTTGTGGAATACGGCAGCAACGTTAGAACCTGGTGAGCGGTGGAGCTTCGTTCAAACTGTGACCGCGCGTCAATCTGCTGCTGGCGAATAAATTCGATACGCTGGCGATGTGTCTTCAGCAGATCCTTGATGGTCACGGTGTCAGCGCTGGATTCCAGCAAAACGCTGTGTTTCACCGGTTTATCGCTGGCCCATGACAAGGCCTGCTGAACCGCGGGCATCAGACTGGCTGTTCGAGGCAGCTCACCCGCCAGTGCGCTTTTGACAAGGTCGCCACCCATCAGTGCAATCAAACACAGAACCCAGATAACCAAACCGGATGCAAGTCTGTGAACATTGCGTGCAGTGTTCTGTCGAGAACGGTACATTGGAGGAGTCCTGAGTATTCGCTGTGATAACTCAGTGTTGCCGACAGGTACACCCGCCGACGTGACTCAGTCGGCATCGATCCTGTGAATATTCACATTTTCCGGATATTCCAGCAGATGTATTTTCTAGACAACGACCACCAGCCGTTTGAACACCGCCGGAAGCTCTTCGAATGAATCGATGACGGCATCCGGGCGCCAGGTACCGGTACCCTCTCTGACTGACTGACCATGGTTATAGCCATAGCTGACAGCGACAGAGGCAAAGCCTGCCGCTCTGGCCGCCCTGATATCCGAGACCGAATCGCCAATGAGCACACTCCTGCGCGGTACCGCAGCGCTGTAGCGGGCAGCCAGCAACAGCGCAGAAGGATCCGGTTTTTTTTCAGCCACATCGTCGCCACAAATCTGATGGTCAAAAAACTGATCAATCGCCAGTCTTTTGAGCAATGGCCGGGCAAATCGGCCTGCCTTGTTTGTGATCATTATCATCGGTGTGTCAAGCGAGGCCAGCCATTCAAGGCCTGCCAGAACCCCCGGATACAGCGAGGATCGCGTGCCGTTAACCGCCTCATAGGCATCGCTGAATTCAGTCAGTGCCCGATGAAACAACACCTCATCGGCATCAAGGTCCATGCTCTGGGTCAGGGCACGATGAACGAGCCGCTCCACGCCATTCCCAACCCAGTTCTGAACCTGCTCAACGGTGGCAGGCTCTTCACCCAGTGCGTTCTGCATACGGTTGACGGCCTCGTGCAAATCACCCACCGAATCCACCAGGGTGCCATCGAGATCGATCGTAATCAGTTCAAAATACATGGCGTTTTCCAGACGTTGCTATCGCCAACGTGCGCTCGAGTGCATCAGCCGCATCATCCAGGGATTGCAGCGTATCCACCCCACGAGCAACCAGTGACAATGACGCTGCCTGTGCTATCGAATTCACTGCTGCGCGTAACCTGTCACATCATGAATCCTCGCATCGGTCATTCAGCAGCCATGTTGGCTCGCATGGCATCAATGACACTGGCATAGTCTGGCTCATTGAATATCGCACTGCCAGCAACAAACGTGTCGGCACCAGCCGCTGCCACCCGGGCAATGTTACTCACTTTGATACCGCCATCCACTTCCAGCCGGATATCGCGCCCCGTTGCATCGATACGCTTCCGGGCAGCCTCAATCTTACGGTAGGTAGATTCAATAAAGCTCTGACCTCCAAAGCCTGGGTTAACACTCATCAGCAATACGATATCCACCTTGTCGATCACCCAGTCCAGCACGTCCAGCGGTGTAGCCGGGTTGAATACCAGCCCTGCCCGGCAACCGGCATCCCGGATCAATTGCAGGGTTCGATCCACATGCCGTTCGGCGTCGGGATGGAACGTGATCAAATCCGCACCGGCTTCTGCAAACGCCACTGCCAGCGCATCCACCGGCTGTACCATCAGGTGAACATCCAGGGGTACCGGACGACCGTCAGGTGTAACGCAGTGGGGTTTGATAGCGGCCGCCACTCCCGGACCAATGGTGAGATTAGGCACATAGTGGTTGTCCATGACATCAAAATGAATCCAGTCTGCACCGGCTGCGATGACATCCCTGACTTCTTTACCCAGCATGGCAAAGTCCGCTGACAGAATGGACGGCGCAATTCTGAACATGACATTTCCTGTGATTGAACGTTGGATCGCTGCGAGTGTACTGCAACAGACTCAGCGGCACCCGGGGCGTTACGCCTGCCCTCCCCAACAGCGCGATGAACTATAACCCGACATCTCTCAAGGTCGTATTGGCTCGGGGGCGCATCAGCCAACCGGGTCTTCACAGAACGGTCACCCCGTGAGTTGTATCGTGGGGACCAGAAATAAAGAGGCTGTTCACAAAACGGGGGTTTTTCCACACCAGACGCGCCAGCGGTGCATCTGCCCGGTGGCTGAACCGCGTATCAGCCTGTCATGAGCCAACAAAGGGGTGACGACATGCATATGAGAACCGCACTACTACTCTCGGCATTGGTGAGCTGTTCATTCGTTGCCGCCGACGCTGAAATTGCAGAACGCCACGTACAGGACTCGGACCTGGTGGGCAAGGCCCGCATGAAGGTCATGTTCTGGAACGTGTTCGATGCCTCTCTGTATGCGGAGCAGGGACGGTTCGACCCGGCAGAGCCGTTTGTGTTATCACTCTCCTACCTGCGCGAGCTTGAAGGTGAAAAAATCGTGGATAAGACCATTGAGGAGATGGCGAAGCAGAAGCGTTTCAAAGCCCAGGAACTGGCAAGTTGGTCTAGCCAGCTCGACACGATCATTGACGACGTGGACGCAAGCACGACAATCACAGGCGTGCGCGATAGTCTTGGAAACACGCTGTTTTATCGCAATGGCGCTCCCGTAGGGGAGATTACCGATGTGCGGTTTACGCAAGGATTTTTTGATATCTGGCTCGGCGAGAACACCTCAGAGCCCAAACTTCGCAGGCAGCTACTCGGCGCCAAGTCAACTTAATCATAAGAGAACCCTGGTTTACGGGCATCACACCGGATTACACCAGTGAGGTTATCCCGCTACGTTGTACCGCATCGAAAATAGCGCTGTAACGATCAATCATCAGTGACTTGTCAAAATACTTGACCGCATACGATTGGGCGAACTGCGACATTTCCTGGAGTTTCCTGGGTTGGTTGGCAAGTTCCGCCAGACACACTGCCAGCGCTGCTGCGCTACGTTCAACCAGCACTCCGCCGCTCCCGGTGTCGGACTTCGACACCGCATCTGCGCTGCCACCCGCATCGGTTAATACCACAGGCGTACCTGCGGCCTGTGCTTCAAGGGCAGACAGTGGATGGCCTTCCCTGTCGCTGGATAGTACGAATACATCCAGTGCTGCCAGAAGATCCGGAACATCGCTTCTCTCGCCGAGTAGCGTGACCTGCTGCTGCAAACCCAGTTCCGAAATTTTATCTTCAGTCCTTTTTCGCTCTGGGCCTTCCCCCGCGATGACGACTTGAATCTGCACACCTTGATCTCGCAGAATTCCCGCGGCCTCTACCAGCCGGGGATGATTTTTCGCTATTGCAAGGCGCCCTACAGTGCCAATGAGAAAATCCTGTTCCCTGGCTAGCGCTGGCCGTAGTTTGGCCCCGTTGCCACTGGCATATTTCGCGGTATCCACACCGTTGTTGACCACTGTGATCAGGTGGCTGGCAACGCCAACCCTGGTTCTATAAAAATTTGCGGTGTCTTCCGATACAGCAATCATTCGTGCTGTGGTGTGGCTCAGAAGCCTATCCAGCATTCGATTATGCAAGCGTTTCCAGACATCCCGGTTATGCTCGGTAACCACCACCGGCACACCACTGCGATACAATGCGATCCGCGTCCACAGATTCGCTGTCCACAGATGTGAGTTAACCACATCAACGTCGTAGCGCCGGGCAAGTGCACGTAGCCGACTCGGCAGGCCAGGATCAATTCCCGGCTTTTTGTTAAGCACGTGCAAAGTGACATCGGATGTCAGCTTGTGCGACAGCTCCCCCAACAGGGTCAGACACACCACGTGAACAATGTCGCCTCGAAGCGCCATTTCATTCGCCAGGTCTACAACCATGTGCTCTGCACCGCCGACCGTCAGCGCTTCAATGACGAACATCACCTTGCGGCGTCGGGTGTAAGGGGATTCGGCAGGCGTTTTGTCTGACGTTGTCAGCCGTTGTGACTCACTCATGTCAGCGTTGGTGCTAACAGACTCTGTCGATGCGCCCATCGACACGACCTTAGAGTCTTGCCAGTATCGGTTCTGAGTCAAAAGAGGGAGTCCTGATGCGCGCATTGGGGAAGTCAACGTCAGAAGCTTAGCACTGCACAATCGTCACGCCAAGACTCATTAACTGGACTGAGATCCACGCCTAAAGATTGGCGTCTCACTCGCAAAAAAGCACGCGATTATGACGTGTGTCTCGCAGTTCAGCTTGCCTGACTGTAACGATATGGCAGGGCTGTTTTTGACACGCAGTGAGGCATGGGTATGATGCCGACATGTCAAAAGAAAAAGCACCCCGCTCCGAGCCTGCTCAGCAGCCTGACGACAATGTAAATAAACGTGACAAGTCAGCTCTCGCGACCGACCTCGACCACCACGACCACCCCCACGATCATTCACACCTGGACGACACGGCACTGCGGGTGCGTTCCCTGCAAACCTTGCTGACCGAAAAAGGCTACATTGAAGAAGCAGCGCTGCATGCCCTGATCGATACCTATGAAAACAAGATAGGCCCACGCAATGGTGCAAGGGTGATTGCCAGAGCCTGGAGCGATCCTGAATACAAGAACTGGTTACTCGAAGATGCTACTGCCGCTATTGCGTCGTTGTCGTTTCAGGGGCGGCAGGGAGAGCATATGGTAGTTGTGGAGAATACCGATAACACTCATAACCTGGTGGTTTGTACCTTGTGTTCCTGTTATCCGTGGCCTGTGCTGGGGCTCCCACCAGCGTGGTACAAATCAGCGCCCTATCGCTCGAAAGCAGTCATAGACCCTGCGGGAGTATTGACAGATTTCGGGGTGTCGCTATCACCGGACAAGCAGATTGTTGTCTGGGACTCAACAGCCGAGGTTCGCTATCTGGTCATGCCTGAACGGCCCGAGAACAGCGCACATCTGTCCGAAGCTGAGCTGTCGTTGCTGGTCACGCGCAACTCGATGATCGGCACCGGATTGGCTCTTCCCGTGGAAACCCTGTCGTGAACGGCGTGCACGACATGGGTGGAATGGAATGCTATGGGCCGGTCGACCCAGATCAGGACACCGCTTATCACCACGACTGGGAAAAACAGGTACTGGCTCTGACACTGGCGATGGGAGCAACGGGTACCTGGAACCTGGATCAGTCCCGATTCGCCAGAGAGTCGCTCGAACCCTCTCTTTACCTGAGTATCGGATACTACCGCGTCTGGTTGACCGCACTGGAAAACCTGCTGAAGCAACACGAACTTGTCACAGCCGACGAACTTGAGCAAGGCCAGTCGCTGGGCGCCAGCGCACAGCTGACCCGCTTATTGACTGCCAACGATGTGCCCGGCGTACTGGCACGTGGTGCGCCGGTATCCCGACCGGCAACGACCCTGGCTCGATTCGCCGTTGGAGATCAGGTGCGTGTGCGCAATATCCAGCCATCCACGCACACAAGATTACCCGCCTATCTTCGCCATCACACCGGCACGATACATCGAGTGCATGCGCCGCATGTCTATCCCGATAGCCACGCGAACGGTTTGGGAGAAGACCCTCAATGGCTGTATAACGTTCGCTTTTGTGCAGATCATTTGTGGGGAGAAGCCCGATCCAATCATCGGTATGTCCACGCAGACTGCTGGGAACCCTATCTGATGGGAACAGCAGATGAGTAATCACACACCAAAGGACACCAACCCAGAACCGTCATTGCTACTGGAAGTCATACCAGACCAATTTAAAGATGACCAAGGTCCTGTGTTTGCAGAGCCCTGGCAGGCAGATGTGTTCGCCATCACAGTTTCACTTCATCAACAGGGTATGTTCACCTGGCAGGAATGGGCAGACGCACTCAGTCAGAGCATTGCGCGTGCACAGGATAGTGGTGACCCAGACCTTGGTGACACCTACTATCATCACTGGCTGAATGCGCTGGAACACATGGTAGAGAGTCGCAATCCCGGTGCCAGGCTGCGTCTGGCAGACTTATATCAGCAATGGGACGAGGCTGCCCGTTCCACACCACATGGACAACCTATCGAACTACTATGCCGATAGGTAAGTTGCATCCCTACCTGCCTCTCATAGCAGCACTATTCGCGTCAAGTGGCGGCGAATCAAGCCGTTAAAAAGGCATCCTGTTAACAGATCAGCTGTAAAGATCTGCACTATGCCTAAAACCCCTGCCACGATAGCGGTGTTGACTGACGAGTACGTCGACTACCGTGAACTACTCGTTGACCGAATAGCTGACGTGCTGGATCAGGCTGGCTACGGCACGCTGTGCATAGCGGGTAAAGAACTTGACCCATCGCCAGACACCAGCAGCAAACATATCGTCTGCAACAGCATCTACTCTGATGTGGAGCAGTTCTCACTTAGTGGTGTCATTGTTCTGGCAGGGGCGATTGGCAGTAATGCCGATCAGGCACGTCTATCGCAATTCACGCATCGCTTCAATCATTTGCCTGTTGTCAGTCTGGGCCTGGCATTAGAGGGCATCACCAGCCTGGTGCTGGAAGAAGCCCATTGCATGGAGCAGCTTATGGAGCATGTAATAGCCGCTAGCAACAAAGACGTTTTTGTATTTGTCAGAGGGCTGCCGCAAGATTCGTATTCGATTCAGCGCGAACACGTGTTTAATACTACCTTGTCAAACCATGGATACTCTGCCGACAACATACTGTATGTGGAAGGCAACTACGATCCCTTTGACACATACAATGGTGTGACTGAGCTCTTGCAGCAGCGCAGCGATGTGGGCGCCATTGTCGCTGCCAACGATGTGATGGCCGTAAGCACCATGCGAGCAATCAATTCTGCCGGGCTGCAGGTGCCGCACGATATTCTGGTTACCGGCTTCGACGATACCAGTCACGCCACACAGGTCGCACCGGCATTGACCACTGTCAGACAACGGTTGACCCGATTAGCCACCCGCAGTGCCGAATTATTACTTGAGCAAATACAACACCAGGCTGCTGGCTCCACCTCAACCACGCGCACATCGGTAAAACAAGAGAAGTTATCCAGCGAGTTGATC
>CALLPU010000090.1 GCA_938016235.1 uncultured Granulosicoccus sp.
AAGCGCGCAAGTTGCGAGGATTGAACAAACCAGAGCGTAGCAGGGGAATAATCCAGTAGAGCATCACGACTACCAGAATCAAGTGCTCTAGCCAGACGATTGACCATGGACTTAGGCCACTGAACAACAACGGATATCGAATCAACGTGTCGAGTGCCCAAAGCAGGCAGGCCGCAAATATCAGAAATATTCCAGTCATCGGTGTCTCGGGTTTTACGGTTGCGTGCTAGTGAGTCGTGCAGCTAATTCGGTAACACATGTCGTCCCCGGCGCCGCCAGCACAGCGTTAGAAAAGCTCCCCGTATACCCAATACGCTTCGCTTTTCTGCCTTGTTCTGACGGAGCTGGGAACAAAATGTCTGCCACTGAATTAACCGCTCGACCCACTGGCTTCATATTTGAGCACAACCACTGCGGCAAGGATCAGTGTTGCACCCAACCAACCCATTAACGTCAAACGTTCACCCAGCAAAACATACCCGGCCGACGCGGCGAACAGCGTCTCCAGAGTCAGTAGAATAGACGCGCGGGGAGCCGGAACAGTCTTCAATGCCACTGCCATGATGGCGAACGTCAGCGCACTGGACAGTACGCCCACGTACACGATGGATTCCGATGCCTGAACGATCGCATCAATCTGAATGGATTCAAAAGCCAGGGCCGATGCAAGACCCAGAATCGCTACCGTGGAAAATTTGATACACGTGTAAGTCATCGGTTGAGACCACTTGGAAGACTCTGCTGTGGTGATGATCAGTAGCGCCCAGAACACCGACGACACGGCAACCCATCGATCCCCTGTGGAAAAGCTCTGAAGAGAGCCACCGCTCAGCGCCCACACACCAGCGAAGGCCAGAAGCACGGATAGCCAGGTCACATTTGACGGTCGCCTGCGTTTGATCAACCAGTAAAGCAGCGGTGTCATAACAACATAGATTGCCGTTAGAAAGCCCGTGTTCGTCACGGTTGCCGTGACCAGCCCGACCTGCTGAATGGAACCTGCCAGATAAAACACCACACCACCCAGGCATGCAATCGGAAGCACCCGCTTCAATGCAACGGTTGAACGAGACTGCTCTACCAGTACAAATGGCAGCAGGCTTAACGCTGCCACGCCACCACGCAAACCAATGAACAACAGCGGACCAATATGGGACATGGCTGTCTTCTGAAAGTAGAACGCCACGCCCCAGATCAGCGCCGCCATGACGATCAGCCAGTCTCCCGATATTCTGTTCAATCAATACCTCGTCATGTCGATACGTTCGGGATACTAGACACCCAGATACTGAGTTATTACATCATCATCGAGTTGGTCTGTCTTACCCGCCCATACCGTACAACCCCGTTCCAGCATGACAGCTCGATCGGCCACTTGCGATAACTCCTTCAAGGATTTGTCCACCACCAGTATCGCTAAGCCTGTCTCTCGCTTTAACTGTGCAATGGCTGTCCAGATTTCCTGACGTACCAGGGGAGCAAGACCTTCAGTGGCCTCATCCAGAATCAGTAACCGGGGATTGGTCATCAATGCGCGACCAATAGCCAGCATTTGCTGTTCACCTCCCGACAACAACGACGCAGATTGCCCGGCGCGCTCCTCAAGCTTGGGGAACAGCTGATGAACAGCGTTGATGCTCCATTGCCCGGGACGGGCAGCCGCTACCAGGTTCTCATGGACCGATAGATTGGGAAAACATCGCCTGCCCTCTGGTACCAGCCCCATACCCAGACGGGCAACCCGGTGTGAAGGCTCGTTAGACAGATCCTGCCCAGCGAAATGCACAGTACCCGATAGCACAGGCAGCATCTTGCAAATGGTTTTTATCGTTGTCGTTTTACCCATGCCGTTGCGTCCCATGAGCGCAACCACTTCGCCGGCATTGACCGTCAGTGACACATCAAACAACGCTTGCGATGCACCGTATCGAGTAGCCACATTGGTCAATGACAACAGACTCATGTATCGGTACCCAGGTACGCCTGTTGAACCGATGGATTATTGCGGATCTGCGCTACCGTGCCCGTTGCCAAGAGCTGCCCATACACCAGCACACTGATACGATCGGCGAGAGCAAACACCGCTTCCATATCATGCTCGACCATCAGTATGGGAGCCTCGCTGCGGAGGGTATTCAGGAAGGCCGTCATGGTCTGTGAACCTTGCGTACCCAGGCCTGCCATGGGCTCGTCCATGATAAACACCTTCGGGTCCAGCGTCAGTGCCACGGCTATCTCCAGTTGCCGCCGTTGACCGTGCGACAACTCCGCTGTTTGTGTATGCGCATGATCTGACAACCCGACTCGCCGCAATGCCTCCTCGGCCTTGCTGCGCAACGCACTACGCCCCATGGCAGATCCAAACATCTGAAAGGGATGTCCGGTTGCACCCAGCGCTCCTAACACGGCATTTTGCAAGACTGTATCTTCCATCGCCAACGCAGATACCTGGAACGTGCGAGCCAGTCCCAGCCTCGAACGAGCCGCTGTGTTCAAGCGAGTGACATCACGACCACAAAGAAAGACACGACCTGCGTCCGGCTGCAGGCCACCGGCTATCTGTTGTATCAAGGTTGACTTGCCGGCGCCATTGGGTCCGATCAATGCGTGAATCTCGCCAGGCTGAACGTCCAGGGTCACGCTGTCACTCACCTGCAACGCACCGAAGCGTTTGCAGATTCCCTGAATGGACAGTACGGGTTCAGTCATGCGCATGCCGTTGTCCAGCCACCAGACCCACGAGTCCACCACGTGCAAAGAGCACGATGACGAGCAGTAAAGCGCCTAGATATACGTGCCAGTATTCACTCAAACCACCCAGAAAATGCTCCAGTGCGATAAATACGGCAGCCCCTGCAACGGGCCCACACAGCCGCGCGACACCACCGAGTATGACAAACACCATGATTTCACCACTGGTCTGCCAACTGAACATGCTGGGGCTGACGAATCGATTCAGATCGGCAAACAACGCACCAGCAAGCCCCGTCACCATACCCGACAGCACGTACACGGCCAGGCGCAAGCGATACGGACTGATACCCACTGCCTCAACACGCGCCGGTGACTGCCGCGCTGCATTCAATGCCAGCCCAAACGGTGAGCGAGCGATGATACCGGCCAGCGTCAGAGCCAGCAGCAACACGCCATATACAATGGCAAAAAACTGAATCGGGTCTAACGTGTTCAATCCGGGAAACTGATTGCGAACGTAAATGGACAGGCCATCATCCCCACCGTACGCAGGCCAGCTCACCGCAAAGTAGTAAAACATCTGGCCGAATGCCAGAGTGATCATAATGAAGTAAACACCGGATGTGCGCAGACTCAATGCGCCGGTTATCAAGGCTGCGATACCCGACATCAACAGCGCAAGCAACCAGATAACGGGCATTGAGCTGGTCCCCTCGATAACCACTGGCCAGGTCATCAATGGTGTATACGTTTGCGCGTGACTGGCCAGAATTCCCATGGAATACCCACCCAGTCCGAAAAACATGGCGTGCCCCAGACTCACCAGACCTCCCTGCCCCAGAGCCATGTTCAAGCCAACACCGGCAATGGCCAGAATGGCAGCCCGCGTTGTCAACGTAATGATGAATGGCTCATCGGCACTGTAAGCCCATAACGGCACCGCCAGCATCCCGAGCATCAGCACGACATTGACGATACTCTCGCGGCTCATTGGCGGACGCCGAACAAACCAGATGGTCTGATCATCAGCACAGCGGCCATCAGTATGTAGATAGACATGGACGCCAGCACCGCACCAGAAGACGCCGCAGCCGACGGCTCCATGAACCACGCAAGGCCCAGGGGCAATAGCAGGCTGCCAAGCGTGTCTGTGAGACCGACGAGCAAGGCCCCCACAAATGCACCTTTGATGGACCCTATCCCGCCGATAACGATGACGACAAAGGCGAGAATGAGCACCGGCTCTCCCATGCCCACCTGCACCGATTGAATAGCACCCACCAGCGCACCAGCCAAACCCGCCAGTGCAGCACCCAACGCAAATACCAGCGTGTAGAGCCGGGAGATATCCACACCCAGAGCGGCAATCATCTCTCGATCACTCTGCCCTGCCCGCACTTGCATGCCCAGACGGGTATGGGCAATGAGTGCGTATAAACCGAACGCTATCAACAAGCCAATACCGATCAGGGTCAGGCGATAGAGTGAATAGCGAATTCCACCCGGCAACGTAACGGATCCGGACAGAGTGTCAGGAATATTCAGATATAAGGGGAAGGAGCCGAACACCCAGCGAGTGCCTTCGGAAAAAATCAGTATCAATGCAAACGTGGCAAGCACCTGATCCAGATGCTCCGTGCGATAGAGACGGCGTATCACCACGATCTCGACCAGCGCACCGGCAAGCGCCGACGCACCCAGGGCGGCTATCAATGCAAGGGTGAAAGAACCGGTTGCACCTGCAACCGCTGCGGCCGCAAACGCACCCACCATGTACAGCGAACCGTGCGCAAGATTGATCAGCCCCATGACGCCAAAGACCAGCGTAAGACCAGCCGCCATCAAGAACAACATGATTCCAAACTGCAGCCCGTTCAGTAGCTGTTCCGCCAATAGAATGGAAGACATGCGTTATGCCATTGCGCCGAAGCTTCTCACTGGAGGATATCATCCAGCATTGCCAGGAACACCCTTGTCGAATCGTTCATGCTGGAGTGGTGTCAGCCTGCTTTTTCGACTCGATGATGGATAGCGCATTATCCAGCGCATGCGCCACCTTCTTGTACTGAATCTCGATCCGCTGACGCTCTGTCCGTTCGCGCCGTGCGATCTTTTCGGCCAGTTTCTGAGCGTTGCGTGAGTCGCGCATGATCTTGACAGCATCCCTGGCCACCAGTCGGCTCCGATCCTGTGCCTGTCGCTCCGATTCAATCGCTGCCTGCTGAGCAATGACCAGTTTCTGCAGGCGGGTCTTGTCTTTCCGAAGATGAGTAACCAGTTGTGTCACTTCAGAAAGGCTCAGCTGAGCCACATCAGTGTGTGACACATCGGCGCTAATCAGATTGGTACTCAGTGCAGATTGCCGATCATGCGTCTGTCGAATACTATCCCAGGCGTCTTTGTCATCGCTTGCGGTAACGTTCGATTCACCCAGATCATGGGACTGAACCAGTTCGGCTACACGGTCCAGCTGTTCCTGAACCTCAGCCGGTGAGGCCGCAGATACACGCTTGTTATCGTTGGGCCGCACGGGTGCCTTGCGCTGATGCAGGGAAATCGTATCAGAAGGTCCGGTTCCAACCGTCGCTCGCTCACCTGTAGAGGCTTGGGTCAGATCAATGACAGGCGCCGGTGCAGGCTTGGGTACAGGCCGATCCGTTTTACGGGCGTCTTTGACAGCGGGTTGAACTAATGGCAACACGAGATCATCTTGCCTGCGGACCTCAAGGCCTGGACGATTGAAGAACAAACCCACAATCCAGTGAACAAGATACGCAGGTACCAGAATCAGCGCTGAGAAAATCACTCCCTGCACCAGACTGTTCAGGTTTACGATTGGCCAGATCAGGGTGGCCAGGGTAGCTACCAGCAATACAATCACTGTCAGCCTGCCTAGCAGGATCTTTCTGCGGCGTCGGCTCTTCAGACTCGTTGACAGCGTTGCATCCTTGGTGGACAACGGAAGGAATACAGCCATGGCCAACGCCAGCAATGGCAGCAGCAATACGGGATAAGGTGTCATGTCGAGCAAAAAGTTCTCAGGATGGGAGCGTGTCATTCACTGGGCATTGCAGCGAATACGAAGGCAAGCAGGCTACCCGCTGACCACGCTGAATCGAAGCCCTCGATTATCGGGTGCTGAGCGCTGGTGTCAACGCAAGCAGGTATAAAATCGTGACCTGCCCTGCAATCTGCGTCCAGCATGTTCGCAATGCAGCCCTTCGATGCAACTGAGCTCGCTGGCGCCTCGCAAATGACTGCGCCTAGATTCCATTTTGCCCTTAAATCAGGCAGCGACGTTTCTCTTGCAACGACCGCCGATGCTGGTTACTGTAATTGTCGAGCCACCGCCGACACTTTTGCATCATGCCATCACTCAAGATCAGCTCAGCCGACATGGTTGCTGCAGCACGAAAACGCATCGAAGAAATTGAAACTCCCGATCTTATTGGCATGCTGGACGATCCCAATGTCGTGATAGTCGACATTCGAGATGTGCGTGAGCGTCAACGTGGCGGTTTTATCCCCGGTAGCTTCCACGCACCTCGTGGCATGATCGAATTCTGGGTGGATCCCGACAGCCCCTACTTCAAGGATATCTTCGGTCAGGAGAAAAAATTCATCTTTCACTGCGCCTCCGGTTGGCGCTCGGCGCTAACCGTTGCCACCTTGCAAGACATGGGTTTCGAGGCATCGCATCTCCGGGAGGGTTTTTCCACGTGGGAGAAGCAAGGCGGCCCAGTGGAACAGACAGACAAGTAGCGCGGATTACCCTTCCGCCTGATTACTCACGCTGCCAAGTTCAAGATGCCAGTGCACCACAATCAGCATGCCGAACTTGCCCATTGTATTGAGCAGGCCCTGACCTACAAGCTGGCGTAACAGACCATGTCAGTTGCCTGGTGACGCTGAATTCGCCACGACGAGGCACTGCGACAAACACGGCTGCATATGGTTAAAGTTTCCAGCACACGGATTCAGAAAAAGTCTCTGTTTACCGCAAGCCTTGCCCATATCTGCCAGGACGGACTGGATGCATCCACGTACGTATTGTTGCCCATTCTGGCGAGCGTGTTTGGTCTGTCTTACGCGCAGGTCGGTGCGGTCAAGGCACTGAAGAGTATCGCTCTGGGGCTGCTGGAACTGGCCAGCGGTGTGCTGACAGAGCGCTTTGGAGAAGCTCGACTGCTGGTGGCAGGTTTGCTCATTGCTGGCGCTGGCTACGCTGCCGTATCGTCAACCGGAACCGTTACCGGTGTGATTGTCTTTCTGGTCATTGTGGGAGTGGGAGGTGGGCTGCAGCATGCTCCCGCATCGGCGCTGGTCAGCAATACCTATGATGTTCATAACAAACGTAGCGCTCTGGGTTTGTACAACTCGTCAGGTGATGTTGGAAAGTTGCTCTTCACCGGTTTATTCAGTCTGGCAGTTGGTGCCGGTCTTGCCTGGCAACCGGTGGTTTTATCATTTGGCATCCTTACGGTATTGTCCGGGTTCGGTATCGGCATGCTCATGATGGTTCACCGGCCTTCTCGCAAGATCCCGGCGAGCAGCGATAAGATCATTGCGCAGAACAGCCTGTCGCCCGGTTGGGGTGTAACCCATCCCACCCACTTTGGCTGTTTGCTGGTGGTTGTCTTTCTGGACAACGCCGTTCAGACCGGTGTGCTGGTTTTCGCCGCCTTCCTCATGATTGCCAAGGGACTGCCGTTGTACCTGTCGACGCTGGCAACTGCCATGGTGCTGATCGGGGGGGTGTTCGGTAAAGCTGGCTGCGGCTACCTCGCCGAGAAACTGGGTGTACGCCTGTCCTTCACCCTGATTCAGGTGCTGACAGCCGCTGGCCTGATAAGCGTTGTTGCCGTTCCCGGCTGGCTGGCATTTCTGCTACTGCTGCCGCTGGGAGTCGTTTCACAAGGATCCACCTCCATCACCTATGGCCTCTTGCCCGACTACATATGCAAGGACAGGATGGCGCGTGGCTATGCCGTACTGTATTCATCAACCAGCATTGCCGCTGCCGCAGGTGCCTGGCTGATCGGCCTGGCAGCAGACCACTACGACATAGCAACCGCTTTCATGCTGATGGCCGGTATATCACTACTGGCACTGACTCCACTGCTCCTGTCCCGTGAATTCGCATCAACCTCGCAAACCAAACCCAATGGGTAGTGGGTAGTGGGTAGTGAGTTGTGAGTTGTGAGTTGTGAGTTGTGAGTTGTGAGTTGTGAGTTGTGAGTTGTGAGTTGTGCAGTCAATCATGCGCGAATGAAGACCGCTCGCAACAGGGAAATTCTACCGCGCAGGCGTTTCATGAATAATCCACTATGCAGTCTCGTTTTGTCGGGAATTGATAATGGACATGGCATTGTCCAGTGCGCTGGAGACCTTTTCGTATTCCTGTTCGATACGCAGTCGTTCGTGGCGCTCGCGCCTTGCCATTTTTTCTGCCTGCTTTTGCGCTTCACGTGAGTCGCGCATGATCTTGATAGCATCGCGAGCGACTATTCGACTTCTGTCGTGAGCCTTGCGTTCGGTGTCCAGCGATGATTGTTGCGCAATAACCAGCCGATGCAGCCGGATCTTGTCTTTTTGTAGCGTGGTAACGAGCTGGGTTATTTCTGTTCTGTTGAGCTCAGACAACTGAGCGGTATCGGCATAAGAGGTTGCGGTAATCAGACTGGTCCCCGCTTCGGACAACTGATCCTGTCGAGAACGATCTTCAGCAATTGAGTTCGCTTCATACGCTCTCTCAGAGTGGAGCTCTCCCAGATCATGTGTGCCAACAACATCACCTACGCGTTCTACTTGTACCTGCAATTGTTCAGGTGTGCAGATAGTGGCATCCAAATCGAGATTCCCGTCCGCACCTGCCTCTGTATCCGTGTCGTATATGCCTGCGCTTATGTACACACTTGAATCGGCACCCGCTTCTGCCGCAGTCGCTGTCGCTGTCGCTGAAGCTGTATTTGCACAGGCGTCGCCATCTGAAAAATCTTCTGAGCGGGCACGCCTGTTTGCAGCGTCAGCAGGCACATCGGTGCGGCGCGGTGCGGCCGCAGGAAAAGCCTGCGTATCGCGGGTTTTCCGACGACGATTCTGTCGGCGACTCAAGTACCAGTGAACCACTATCATCGGTAGAATCGCTACCACACTGATGACTATAACCAGCACCGGCGTACTTATACCCTCTACCGGTCGAATCTGTGCCGCCAGAAAAGCCAACGGCACCACCACCAGCGACCACCTGAAGATAGCTCTCTTTCTGAGACGACGACTCTTAAGCAAGGCAGACACGTGTGAGGCTCCAATAACAACAAGCACACTATGCTGGAAAGTGTATCTCAGAAGCTGTGGCTAAAACATGGACACTATGCTAACGGCGCGTCAATACACCAGCACAATGGCGATGCGGTAAAGACATTTATCCTGGCCGGTTGATAAGCCGTCAACACGCGATCATGCGATACAGCATTCAGCGAGTTTTATGGTGACATAGTACGGATCAAAATCTTATCGAGTCGAGAGTGCTTGCCACGCGGCATCGGCTTCTGCCTTATAAGTTTTCCAGTTTCCGTCAGTCCAGCGATCCCTGCCACGTGCAGCAAAAAACAGGTAAAGGCGGTCATCAAAAATTTCCCAGTGCGTGCCATCCGTGCGAATCAAACCTTCACCCAGACTGAGTGCATTGGCGCAATGCCCGTTGTATGTCGGCGAATACCTGTCCGGATCCGCAGCGAACAACTCGCTGCTCTCCTTCGACAGAAAACGCCATTTCGCCCCTTTGTATTCAACGGTATAGCTCTTGACGCCTTCAACCGCCTGGTCCTGTGGAGACCGTGCCAACTGATGATAGGCAACCGAGTCATGACCGCCAATGGCCACGCCACCCAAACGGGATTTGGATACCGGCTCAGCTGCCCATGCGGATGCGCTGAGCAAGAGCGTGGACAGACAAAGGGTTAACAAACACCATCGTGCAGACAAGTTCATGGTCACAGAATCCAGAGCGTGGGTACCTGAGCACAGACAATGCGCTCGCCGATTGGTTTCATCCTGAGTCATGCGATAACGCATGTGCCCGCGCAAGATGGTCTGGTTACTCCAGTAACGGGTAAGGGCTATGGCACAGAGCTCACCGGGCCGCCTTTGCCCACACAGCAGTATCGTGAAAAACCGCACCACCAGCCGGTTTCCCCGGCTCACTGCTGATCAGTGTGTTGATACCCAGACCGCCGGCAAAATCGCGATTCGGCCACAGGCTTTCAACGACTACCGTGCCCTGCTGTACGCCGTCGAACCGCTGGGCCTGCAATGTGACTTCGCCCAAGGCATTTCCCAATGTGACTTGGTTACCGTCAACAAGATCGTAACGAGCCATATCATCCGGGTGCAGTCGAGCGCAGGGGTGTTTCTCCATGCGTCGGGAAGAGGCGGTTTCGGTAAAGCTGG